>NZ_JBFUJG010000103.1:0-18464 GCF_056401495.1 Mucilaginibacter sp. P4_E8 | reverse complement strand
GCCGCATACAGATCTAATATATTTGATGGTGATCCGTGCGATTGATTACGGATTAAAGCGCCTTTTGATTTACCCCATTCATGCCAGGGTTTGGTAAAATTATCCAGCAACAGATCAGATATGGTTTCCCGGTAATCGCACAGTATCCTGTTATTGTTTTCTTTGTTATCATTGCCAAACAAAGCTGGCAGATGAGCGCGCAGATCATAACCCCTGCGTTTAATAAACTCATCAAAAAACTGCGGGGTAAAGTTTGATTGCCCACGGGCATCATCCACCTCGTACGAGTCATTAAAATAGGCACGTATAGAACTTACGTCCTGGCCTTTGAATGCCTGATCAAACCTGTCTAAATAATGCACAAGCGCCGGTTTTGAAAAATGATCAATTGCGTAACCTTCGCCTCCGGGCGCAGCACGTTCCACCATTTTACCATGCCATCCCTGAAAAAGCGCATATAGTTTCCAGTCGCCGACCGGTGCGGTCCAGCTTAATTTGCCGTCAGCATCTACCTTATCTGTAAGGTTTAGGCTTTGTCCTTTGCCATCATAGGCCATTAAAACAGTTAAGGGTATACGCTTTTCAAACCGTACCTGATCAAGGGCCATCAATTGCAGGTTTTTATTACTGCCGATAGGCTCAACCAAATCGGTGATCTTTGGTGCCTGACCATCCGAGCGAACTAAGGGTTGTTGTACAAAAACAACAGCTTCATTTAATTTATCCCCGCCCTTGAGCTCGTAATTTTTCCAGAACAGTTCCTTACTGGCATCCTGATCTGTTACCCAGGGCCCACCAAAAGGCCAGCCGGTAGCATTGGCCAGATCAATGCCCATATCCAAACGGTTGGCCTCCTGCAACGTATATTTCAGCATATCAACCCATTGGGGCGATAAATACTGAATAAATTCGCTTTCGTGTCCTTTTACGCCGTAAATAGGTGTTATTTCCATTCCGCCTAAACCAGCGTCATGGTAGCTATTCATATTCCAGGTAAGGTCCTTTTTGTTTACCGCGCTACCTTCCCACCACCATCGGGCCCAGGGTTTTGTTTGTTTGGTGACCACCGGCCATGCAACTTGCGCCGAGGCTGTTTGTGAACTTATTAAAAGCGCTAATGCGACAGCTATTTTAAAGTTTTTATGGAGTATTGACATGTAGATCTTAGCTTTTAGTGTTTGGCAATTTCAACCGCGTAAACCCCTTCATGACCTTCAAAATTTGCTCTGAAGATAACCCATTTTTCATCAGGGGAGAAATGCACATTAGGCTCCAGGTGGTAGTTATGGTTTTTCATATTAACCAGTTTCTCTGATTTAAAATGATCTCCATTGGGTTTAAAAAGATATATCCACATACCATCCGGTGCTTTGGCTACCTGCCCGGAATTACCGCCATCACCCGCAAACGTTTGCTCATCTTTAGTAACATTGAAATGGATTGACCATTCGTTCCTGTCCATTTGGTAAACGCGGTCTTCCTTGCCTGTTTTCATATTAATGCCGGCCAGGAAAAATGTTTGTCCCTTGGGTTTCTGCAAATCAAACCATTCGGTATTCCCAAGCGGAGAAAAAAACTCGTGGCCTGCGATTTCGTTTACCATAGTACGCTTATGCAGCAATTTGTTGTCGCCGGTTTTTATATTGATGTTCCAGATCCGGTCTACTTTTTCCCAGGGGCCTTCGTGGCAATAAGACAAATTATTGGGGTCTGTTGGCGAAAAAAGCAAATGGTTTGTCCATTCGTTTTCCTGGTGAATTTGTTTTAATGTTTTGTGTTTAACATCAAGCACATATAAGGTATGTTGTATATGCGCATCATATATCCGGTTAAAGAAATCATGTTTTTCAGGATATTTGGCAAGTATCTCACGCTCCTGCTCACCGGTAGCTTTAACGCAGGCCATGTAAGTTCCGTCGGCATTTACGGTACCAACCCTTCCTTTAAAGTCTGGGGCAAAAGCGTAAATGAACCTGGTTCTATGCGTATTAACATTTACAGCAAATATACTGTCGCCGCTTTGATAGAAAGCCTCACTGGTTTTCGCGCAAACCATTTCTCCCGATACCTTTTCACGATTTGTTAGCTGTTCGGTCTTCAGTGTTTTTAAATTAACGGTGAATAGCTGAGATCCTTTATCTGTTTTGCCGTAAAACACCATCAGGTCTCCCTCGTTCTTTTTTTGAGGGACAAAGGGCGTATTATTAAAATAAAAACTCCCGTTTTCGTTTTCGCGGTTCACCAGGCGTACCACTTTATGACCGGTTTCTTTATCGATCCACTGAGCGGGCATGGGTTTTGTGCCCCCGGTTTCCATGGTTGTCTGTGCATTTGCGTTCAACAAGCCTGCCTGCAAAAGGGTGAAAGCTAATAAAGTAAGTTTTTTGCTTATCATCATGTTATTAAGGTTTTAATTGGTCGGTATTAATATATTTATCCAGATCGCGCAGGGCGATAACCTGTGCAAATGAGCCGTAACAGCATCCCGCAATGACTAAGAAAATTACAGCGATCTTTTTCATATCATTCCGTTAGTTACCGTCGGGTTTTATTGTGCTGTTTTTAGGGCTGGCGGGTAAATTAAAAGTATCAGCAGGGTCAGGATGAGATGGATCAAAAGGAGGCGCGTCAATAACATACCGCTCAATATTCAGGTGGTCGCCCCTGATGCCTTCTATAATGCATTTAGCGATTTCGTAAGCTCCATAACTGTTAAAATGCGTATTATCGGCAAGGGCTTTAGACTGATTTGGAAACGAATTTTCCGGGTACCATACAAAAGCTTTTTTAGAGCCTTCATCACCAAGAGCCTCATAAAATTTAGCCGTCATTACATTAAGATCTATCAAGGGCACATTTAGTTCTTTGGCAACTTTTCTTGCTGCATCCGGATAGTCACCCAGCGTATTCACAACTTTACCACTATCATTAAAAGCACGGCGACTGGTGGAGGTTACAATAACCGGAATAGCATTTTTAGTCCTTATTTTGCTGATGAACAGCTTAAAGCGATCAGTGTATGATTTATAAGCACCATCTTCGGGGCCTTTTTCTTTCTGATCATTATGCCCAAACTCAATAAAAAGATAATCATTTGGTTTAATGATACTTAATATCTTATCCAAACGGTGGCTATTCAAAAAACTGCCCAGGGAAAGACCCGATTCGGCATAATTTGCAATGGCTACACCTGGTTTAAAAAACCGGGGAATCATTTGTCCCCATGAGCACCAGGGTTCATCATCCTGGTCAACCACGGTTGAGTTACCTGCCAGGTAAACAGTTACCTGATCATCTACCTTTTCAATCTCTATGGCATCAACACAGGGCCTGGTATCACTAAATTCCAGACTAAGCTTATTGTCCCAGTCATATTTTCCAAATTCACGGGCTTTAAGGGCAATCTTACCCCCTGTGCTGATATCCGGCTTACGTATATTTACAATAAAGCTCACTTTTTTTGTAGCGCCGTTATCGGTTTTAACTTTTTCAAGCATCAGCCTGCGCGACTCGGCGCGTACCGTGGTATTGCTGCTACCATGAATATCCCCTAAAGTCAGCGTTACTTTATAATTACCCTCGGGCACATTTACCGAAAAATAAAAAGGCTTATTACTGGTCACAAAATCGCTCGTAAGCAGTTTTTTMTCATCAAGAATTACGGCAATTACTTTTGAACCAAAATCAAAACCATAACCTTTTGCATCATTAAACGTATCATTCAGATTTACTTTTTGATAACCTAAGGCGGCCTTGCCGCTGCCAAAGTCAAACTTAAAACTGGTTTTTGCAGCCTGCGCCAAAAGCTCTGCCGGCAAAGCAAGGCACAGCAAGGAACAAAAAAAAGACAATAAGACCCTATAAGTCGGCTTGATCATCATGTATATTGTTTATCTGTTATTTGGCCGCCCATAACTGGGCTGTGGTTTATAATAGATAAAGTTATAGCATGATCGCCCAAACAGCGTCCTGCACCGTCCTGATTAAAGGCCTTCTTATTGTAACAAATTCATCACGTAAGGGCTTTTTCACAAATCACCCTATTTTTCTTTTGCCTATTCGCGCATCAGGGTAATGCCCATTAGTCCTACTACCACATCATTCGCCAACGTTTTTAATTGCAGGTTCTTTAACTGTTTTTTATTATCAAGTGGCAGATCAAGTACAGTACCGGCGCCGCCGTCAATACCTTTAGTACTATAGCCTTTTATACTGATATATTTGGTTTGATCAGTAGTTACTTCACCTGTTTTAAAATACACCCGTAATGGTTTGGGGGCACCGGTATTAAAAGCAAAGTCATCGTAATCATCATCCTGCTCTATAGGCCACCAATTTTCGGGATTTTTGATATTTAAAAACGCTTGCGTACCATCCTGGTAATTTATTGTGATTACGGCATTGGTAATGCGTGTTTGCATAGGATTAGTTGAACCGGCCATGAGCAAATAAATGTGTGCAGCTTGTCCGCTTAACGGAATGCTTGCTTCTTTGGGATAATTATCCCAGCGTGAGGTGAACAGGATGTTCTTACTATCATCTGTTGGTGTGGTAAAAGGTATTTGATTGGGCAGTTTAAAAACACCCTTATTCTCCTGTGCAGACTTTTTTAAACCGCTATCATCAATATTGGCTGTTATCAGTGGGTAAGCCCAGTTGCCTATACCTTGCCAGGGTAGTTGCAACGTAGGTGATTGCGGCCGGGGCAACAGGTACTTATTTTTAAAGATCTGTGTAAGTCTGTCGTTAAAGTATGGTTTCAGGTCAACCGTTTCTAATTGCCAATCCTGCTGCTTAGTGATATTCCAGTTTACCAAACTGGTATCAATCACATTTTGGCCATTTGATAAACGGATATGATTACTGCCGGGTACCAGGTAAGCTGCGGGGATAGTTATAGAAGCCGATGTTTGGGTAGGATTCACTATAATATTTGCATGATAAACCGCTTGCAATTCAGGATTAACAGTGATAGATATGTTCCTTCCCGAAGCGTTATTCATTACTTTAAATCGTAATTCATTATTGCTTTGCAGTGTATCAGCAATTATGGTTAACGGGGTCGTTATTTTTAAATTTACCGGTTGCCACCAGGCAAAGCGGCCCTGCTTTAACTTCACAAAAAAGGTATGATCGCCCGGTGAATGACCTGTTATTGCGTTTATACTTTTCCCGGTGATAACCGGATGATCCAATACTTGCTGAGGATCATTGATCTGAATAACCTTTGCTTTGTTAAATACCACTGTAAATACACTTTTGACGGCGTAAACTTTCACCGGCAATACCAGTTGCGGCTTTTCCAATCCCCATGTTATTTTTATTTGATAGGACTTTTGTTTACCTGCCACTATTTGTAAAACAGGCTCACCTACTGCATCTGGAACTGTTGTCCATTTAGTAGGGCGGCCATTTAGCGTAACCGACGTTACAGAAACTGATCTTGCCGCTATCTGAAACTTCAATGATGTTGTTTTATTAAAAGATGGTTTAATGTTATAGGTATCCGTTTGCCCCTGACGTTTAAAATCAAACTTTATATCCGGTACTGACAATGAGGCGTAACTCCAACTTTGTGGTAAGCCGGGCTTAATGGTTAGCCTATCTTTTAATAAATCGGGCCTAATACCGAATAACCCCTCTACCAGCGAGCGTGCTGCCATACCTATAGGATCGGCAAAATCGCGGTATAGTTCTCCCCTATGGGCATCATAAAATGAGATCTGTTGAAAATTACCAGGGCTGGCACCGAGGTACATGCTTTCCAGTATCGCGCTTTTCCAGAGCGTAAAAGCATCTTCCTGTCGGTTGCCTTGCCAATAGGCCAAAGCCGTATGCAGATTTTCGGCCATCACTACATTATTCAGTGACCAATCATAGGGCAACCAATTGGTGGTAGAAAGCAAATAATCATTACCTGATAACCCTTTGGCTACGATCGGAATATGAGGGATCYGTGTATCMACATATCTTAATGCCTGATAGGTTTGTAAAGCGTCGGGTACATCAGAATCAATAGCGTGATAAATAGTCCACAAGCCCGCAGACGGATGTAACTGGCGTAGGCCCAGCAGATCCTGATATTCTGCATAATTACCCTTGCCCGGCATCCATAAGGTTTTATTAATAGCTTTTAATATTTTATTGGCTTCCTGCTCATAGGGTACAGGATTTTTGCCTATGAGTCCTGCTAAATAAGCCGCTGTTTTATTGGCCCGGTAGTTATAAGCTGATGAATGAGTTACCCCGCCGCCGCTGTATTGCAGGGCATCACTTGCCCAAATGGCACAATAGGCATCGTACAAACCGTCTCCATCGGCATCAAAGTTTCTTTTTTCCCAGGCCAGGTGGCGTTCCATAACCGGCCATATTTTTTTAACCTCATCCAAATTGCCAGTCCATTTAAAATGATTAAGCAATTCATCCATATATACCAGGTTCATATCATAATGATGCGGGCGTATATCCCCACCCGGATTACGACTGATATAACCGCTGCTGAACATGGATGTGCCCAGTTTTTCCAGCTGGCGGGCTATGTGCAGGGCAGTATCGGCCACAACGGGCCCAAATGCAGGTTCGGTAATTTGGGAGAGCGCATAACTGCTAAAGTGCGACCAGGCCCTGTCATGCCAGCCTAATGGGTCTGCAACATACGGCCCACGCCAGGCAGGCAGGCGCATTCGCCATGCCACCGCTCCATGCATATACGAAGGACTTTCCCAAATACCATCGGCTGCTACGCTCAATGTACCACCAATAGTATTAATGTAAGGGTCTGGAGTATGCACAACAACCCGTGAGGCTAATTCTTTAACATAGGCTTCCGCTTCATTAAAAAGTTTTGCGGGATCAGCATTGTCCAGACTTTTCCCATTCTGTATCACCCAAAACAGGTTTTTATCAGGCACACCATCCACTAAACCGGCAATAACAGGTTTATCATCCGCTTTAGCGTTAAGCATTACCAGCGGGGAACTTTGTGTATTAGCATCAACCAAATGAATTTTTGCCGATGTCGGGTAAAGCCCATACAACACATTTTTGGAGGTTATTTCAACTTTCTGTGCTGCTGATTTAACCTGATCATTTTCATAACGTCCGGCCTCACTTAAACTTTTCCCGCTAAAATTGAGTGTAAAACGCTGACCACTAAACAAGAAACCATTTCCCTTGCAATAATCAGGCTGCATATAAAAACTGGATTCAGGGTCGGCGCCGATATCTCCATCCCTGGAAAACTTTTTACCCGTAGCACCTCCAAATGCCCAAAATAGTTTAACCTGTTTATCGGAATTGGAAAAATTCGCCTTTACCAGCATATTCTCGGCTGTCGAACCCGCAAGTACTTTGATAGTGAGGATACCGCTCTTGCCCAGCATGGCATCTTTGATCTTATAGATCATGCTACCCGGATGATAACGTGCCTCAATAAATTCAGCGTTGATGAGCCATTTACTTTGATCGCCTTTTATTAGTCCTAATTTAAGGTTACCGCCCATACCGGGCAGGTAAAGGGCAAACTCAGGCAGATCACCGGTTTCTACCCTAAAAGCGGTGTGGGTGCCGTAAAGCGCCCTGTTAAACCGATGCGTACCGTTAAGGATTACAAAATCCTGCCCATCAGGCCGATAACGCAATTCGCGTTCCTTATGATGCCAAAGCCGTGTGTTAGACTGTCCATAAACTGTACCAGCGCCAACAAGTAAAAACATCAGCAAAAAAAGTTTACAAACAGCGTTCAAAAAGTCGCTTACATCAATTTTGATGTACAGGGCAACAACAGCGCACTTTGGCCTATCACACATTCAGTATCAGTTTATATTTCAATTATGGCAAGTAAAAAACCTCTTTTAACGGGATGCTTACCGGTGAATTATCAGCGTTGCTTTCCATAATATCGCCCATATAAGCCCACCATTTTTGCATAAGCGCCTTTGCAGGCAAGGTATCCAGCAACACTTTGTCGGTTACTTTTAAAACGCCGATAAGGTTATTGGTTTCTTCGTCCAGGAATATTGAATAGTCATTTACTCCTGTTTCCTTTAATAATGCTGATAATTCAGGCCATATTTCATCATGACGTTTTTTGTACTCCTGCTCAAAGCCCGGAAAAAGTTTCATTTTAAATGCTACGCGATCCATTATATAAATGTTTATTTAATTAAATGCAGTATTTTATAATTGGTATGAGCTTGTCACTAAAAAGTTGGTCTTTTTTTAACAAGCTTATTGCATTTCGCTAAAATAAGACTGCTTTACCTATCAAACCATCCTGTAGTGTCATGATTAACTACCGAAAAGTTTTACCTTTAGTTCCAATAAATTTACTTTTAAGTTTATTTTCGGTTAATCAGATAGCCAATTTAAGGATACATTATGAAGTCTTCGCGATTTTTGGATTACATATATATTGATTATTATTCATCCACACCTAAATATATACAGTTAGCCAACTCCATTATTAAAAGTGTACGCGAAGGAAAATTGACTATTAATGAAACGCTACCTTCCATTAATGAGTTAAATCTCAACTTTGAAATATCACGTGATACTGCCGAAAAAGCATATAAGCATTTAAAATCAATTGGCTTGCTTGGTTCTGTTCCGGGTAAGGGGTATTATATTAAAAACACGGAGGCCGACCAGCAATTTAAAGTGTTTTTAATATTTAATAAGTTAAGCACGCATAAAAAGTTGGTATATGATGCCATTGTTGATGGCCTTGGACATGAAGCAGCTATTGATTTTTATATCTACAATAACGACTTTGAGTTTTTCAAAAAGTTACTTCAAAATAAAAATAACGATTACACGCACTATGTAATTTTACCCCACTTTATGGATGGCGGTGAAAATGTACACGACATAATTAATACACTGCCCAAAGAAAAACTAATCATACTTGATAAACTGGTGCCGGGTGTAAAAGGCGATTTTGCTGCTGTATATGAAAATTTTGAAAAAGATATATTTCAGGCCCTGGAACAAGCCCTGCCGCAACTAAGCAAGTACCATACATTAAAGATCATATTTCCTGAATACACTTATTTTCCCGGTGAGATATTGAAGGGCTTTTTTAGCTTTTCCATTCAGTATGCATTTACTTATAAAGTAGTTCATGATATACAGGGAGAACCCATAAACGAAGGTGAGGTTTTTATTAACCTGATGGAAAATGACCTTGTTGTTTTGATTGAACGGATCCTGGCTACCAAATTACTGATAGGTAAAGATGTAGGTGTGATATCTTATAATGAAACCCCGCTTAAAAAAATCATCTTAAACGGTTTGACTACCATATCAACAGATTTTKAAAAGATGGGAGAAATGACGGCAGAAATTATTAAAAATGGCACTACCGCCCGTTATGAAGTCCCTTTTTACCTCACTTTAAGATCATCTTTATAGGATGCCCGTTAAAGCGATTTTCTGATAATAATTTTAAATTCATTTTTAATAATTGCCGCCTTGTTCTGGAGCATCAGTTCTGCTGTTTTCCTGCCCATTTCTTCAAAGTCGGTTGAAATTACGGTAATATCTAACAGCTCTTTAAATACAGTTTCATTAAAGGAGATAATACCAATATCCTTTCCTAATTTACTACCGGTGATTCTAACCCCTTTAATCAGATCTGCCAGGTCATGCTCTGTGAGGGCAATATAAACAGTTCCTTTTATAAGCTCATCAAGTTTAATTGACGTAACAACTTCAAATTTCTTGTCATTTTCCGTGCAAAACTGAGCAACCCCATCCTTTATTTCAGGTGGATGGTGCCGGTCAGACGGATATATGATAACAACTCTTTCATATTTTATGATAAGATATTTAACCGCATTTAATGCACCATAAATATCATTTCTGAAATCCTGGTATACTGCCGACCATTTATTTAATTTGGGAATATCTTTATCTAATAATATTAATTGATCAGGCGGGATCTTACTTAAAACATTTAAATATTCCTGCTCATTAGCATGATCAAAAAAATGCGGCATCACCACGTAATAATGATAATTTCCTAAATTGGTATCAATACTTTCTTCGAGCAAAGCCGGGTTATAATGGTGAATATGAAGATCAACCTTTCCTTTGTTTCCTAAGGTATTTACAATGGAATCATAAACTGTTTTTTTATAGGAACTCAATTTATTGAATAGCAACAGCACCTTTATTCGTACATCAGGTTTACCAATAACAAAGTACCCTTTTCCAGAAACTGAATGAATATAACCTTCCTGTTTAAGTTTTATATAAGCTTTTTCAATGGTATCTCTTGCTACGCCAAATTGTTTGCTATAAATATTGATGGATAATAGTTTTTCATTTTTTCGAAAAACGCCTTTATCTATATCCTTTTTAATGGAATTGGTTATTTGCTGTACAAGGGACTTCATACCATAATTGGTCCTTCCTTTTGCTGCCATTTTATAACTTATATCAATGCTGTATTTTTAGAAAGATAAGCATGATGTAAATGAACTTAAAATATTATTCAAAAAATCTGCATATCTATACTTAAAAATTGATCTCTTAGGGCAGTAAGTAAAGCCCGGTTACCTATTCATGATGGCCTGCCTTACCCTTGTATTTGCTTAATACCCATTCACCAATTTTAACACCCTGTATCAAACCATTATCAATTGCATCCTTAAAGTGAATACCGCCCCAAAAGCGTGACATACCAGCCTCGGTAGCAGCCTGGTTAAATGAATTAAAGTCTCGCGGTTTGAGTCCATATTTTACTTCCACATTGTCGGTATAATGAAAATTGTTCCCAAAGTAGTGTGTAAGAATGACTGCAGACGCTGATGATATTACAGAATGACCGCTGATATATTCAGGAAATGGAGGCGTTTGTAATAAAGGCTTCCAGTTAACATCAATATACCGGCGGATGGCTGTTTCAGGGCGAATACGGTTTGTCCTGTATTTATCGTCCCAGCAGCATATAAAGCCATCTAATAACCCTATGGCTACTACGGTATGAATTTCCATGGCCTTTGAAAACCCGGTTTTAGCCTGCCGGCAGGCTATACCTGTAATTCCCATCCAATGCGCCCCCGGGGAGATCTTTTTTAAGCCCACCAACATATGCCCGTTATCCTGTACAGCAAATGGATTGCAATCCCAAAAACCAGCTATGGTGCGTTGTTCTGGTGTTAACCCTTTTCCGCTTGCTTTATAGTTCATTATCATGAATTTATAAAAAGCAGATTGCTTATTAACGGAAAAAGGTATAGGCGGATCGGGCAGAAACTGCGAAGAAGAATCAAGCGTTAACGGACGTATGGTATTAAAATATGGCTCAACCGGTGCCATATAAGCAGGCGGTGTTGGATACCAGGTGCTGTCTTTTCCAAGTGGGGTATACCTCGTATAATTACTTATCCTGTTGTATTTATCTTTTTTAACGTAGGCAAGTATTTGCTTACTAATAGCCTGTGCATAATGTTTGGAGCTATCAATAACTTCATCGGTAAAACCTATTTTTTTACACGAATCCAAAAACTGCTGTTCGTATTTGATCAATAAGTTACCTGATGGCTGCAGCTTTCCTGCTGTTTCCATCATGGCTATTAAAGCGCTTAGTTGATAGGCATATCCGCGTGCGTACCCTGGTTTTTTGATAACCGGATATTCGTTTAAAACACCATGCATACTTTTCACCGTTTTGTCGTTTTCTGCTATAACTTCATATCCGGCAAGGCAGGTATACGAAAAAAATCGCGCCGCCAAAGGTGGGTTAGTTACATCATGTACCATAATTTCGGTCATCTGGTTTATCACTTTTGTGATATCCATACTGGTTAGTACCGGTTGCTTTGGTTTATCGTTTTTACAGCTATTATGTAAAACAACCGCGATAAACAGCATAAATAATAAAGCCTTTTTTTTCATACTATTGGTTTTCTTTATAGGCTTTTATTCCCTGTTGATTAATTCCGAATAATAAGGTATGATTAACTTCTATCACACTCCTTACATCTCCCCATAATTTAAAACCAGATTGCATTTGTGGGATATAGGTAAAATGTCCTTTATCATCACCTTTTAGCAATATACCATAATTGGCATCATACTTTCCAAAGCGTAGCCTGGCCCTGTTAATATTACCGCATAAAAGCATATCCTTATTACCATCATGGTCATAATCTAAAGTAGTTATGGTATACACTGGTGAAAATTGAACCTGCAACGGTAATGAAGATGAATGCAACTTACCTTTATCATCGCTTAAAAAACACGTAGTAGCAAGGTTATTAGCTTGTAAATAAGCTGCTCCTTTTAACTCTAAACCAGTAAATATATCTGTAAGCCCAGCATCGGCATAACTCTTATAATCAGGGAAACGTGAGCGCATCATACTGATCTGTTCCAGGAGTTCATCACGGGTTACATAAGGGTAACTTTTATGTTGGATATAAAAACAGAGGATTGGGTCAACTGCGCCATTATCATCAAAATCCTTATAATACATCTCTGCAGGCTCCTTTACGCTGGCTTTACACTGACTATTTAGCCCCTGATTTCCAACAATAAGATCGGGATGCCCGTCGTGGTTAAAGTCATCAACCAGGATCTTATTCCACCAGCCGCTGCTTGGGGCATCAAAATAGTTCTTTGTATTATTCACCAGTTTGCCATTAACATTTGTCATTATGGTTACAGGCATCCACTCTCCTACTATAACCAAATCCGGTTTTTTATCGCCGTTCATATCCACCCAGGCAGCATCGGTTACCATACCTATATGTTGCAGCTGTGGGTTGTATTGAATGGTTTCATCAGTAAAATGTCCCTTACCATCATTTATAAGTATATAGCTGGCCGGTGTTTCGGGGTATCTGCCTGGTATAACCCTGCCCCCTACAAATAAGTCGGGATGCCCGTCGGCATTGATATCAGCCACTCTTACACAACTTTTACTGCTGCGCATTGCCGGCAACGCATCTTTTACTTTAGTAAAATTACCCTGGCCATCATTTAAATAAAGCCTGTCCTGTAATAAAGGGTCATCGGGTGTATAATTATCATAACCTCCGGAACACACGTATAAATCCGGTTTACCATCGCCGTTGGCGTCAAAAAACACGGCATCTGCGTCGCTGCTCTTTTTATCGTTATCAAAAGAGGATTCCGGTTTTACAGCGAACTTGCCACCAGTCTGCTGAATGTATATGATACCCGGTTTCCCATTACCCCCACCTACATAAACATCTTCCAATCCATCACCATTTACATCACCCTTTATCATACACGGGCCCGAAAACGACAGTGGGTTTACCATAAGCGGCTGACGCTTAAAATCATTAAGGCTATTTTTTTCCTGTTTATTTATTATTGGCGATTGAGTCTCCGTAAAAATAGATTTTATAGTGCCGGGTATTTGATAGGTTTCATTGGCATTTTTCTCATTCAACACCAATAGCTGATCTGCCTTAATGTTCTTTATTACCTGCTCTTTGCCTTGCTGCCATACTATGCGTAAAGAGTCTATTTGTTTATCCTTCCCTAAGCCAAAATGCAATATTGGTGATACGCTTGATTGAAAGCCCCTGCTTGGCATCTGCTCCAGGTATTGTTTTTTGTTTTTTACGTAAATGGTAACTTTTGCTCCTATGCCCTGTGTGTTTTTCCCGGCCCCCTCCAGCCTGAGTTGCAGGTAGTGGTTATTTGATTGCTTATCAGATTCGTTTTGATAAATAAACGCGGGCTGGTTAATGTTGTTAACTACAAGGTCAAGATCACCGTCATTATCCAGATCGGCATAAGCCGCGCCATTACTATTTGATGATTGCGTAATACCCCACGGGTCACTGGTATTTGTAAAGGTTAGATCGCCATTATTTTTAAAAAAGTAACTTTTTACTTGCGAGGATGGTATTTGTTGTACCAAATTATATATGTCCTTACGCAGCATTCTTCTATCTTTCAAAAAATCGCCCATATACTTCATAAAATCCATATTAGTAAAATCGCGGGTATAGCCATTGGTTACAAACAGATCTTTCCAGCCATCGTTATCATAATCTGCAAATAACGGGGCCCAGCTCCAGTCGGTATTCGAAATACCTGATAATTGGCCAACCTCGCTAAAAGTTCCGTTACCGTTGTTAATTTGTAGCATATTACGCATATACTGATAATAGAAGCCGGTACGAAGACTTAAGTCAAATTTTTCATAATTATCAGGCGCAAACAATAACTTTTGCCTGCGGTTGTCTTCCGGAAGCATATCAAGCGTAAAAATATCCGGTAAAGCATCATTATTTATATCTGAGATATTATTCCCCATAGAAAACTGTGAGGTATGCCCCAGGGAAGATTGTAATTTATTGGTGAAGGTGCCATCGCCATTGTTTACATACAGAAAATCGGGTATGGTATAATCATTGGATATATAAATATCAGGCCATCCATCACCATTGATATCAACAATTGCAGCTCCAAGACCATAGGTAAGGTCTGAGCTGCTTATTCCGGCCTGCGCTGTAATATTTTTAAACAAACCGTTATCGTTCCTGTACAATTTAACCCCATTTAACGAATTTGTTTTTTTTAAGATGGAGGCTGTATTTGCCTCGTCCAAAATAGGTAACTGAATGGGGCTGTGATTTAATAAAAACATATCAAGATCGCCGTCTCTGTCGTAATCAAAAAAAACAGCCTGAGTACTGTATCCAGCATCTGCTAACCCATACTGTTGTGCTTGTTCTGTAAAATGCGGGATCCCGTCTTTGTCATTTCCCTCGTTAATAAACAGTTGATTTTCGCGCTTTTCGGCCCTTACATTCCCTGAATAGCAAACATACATATCCAGCTTACCGTCGCCGTTTACATCGGCCATTGTAACCCCTGTTTTCCAGGGACCGGGCCGGCCGCTTACGTCGGCAATAGCTGTAATATCTGTAAACTGCATGTGCCCTTTGTTCAGGTACAGTTTGTTATCGGTCATGTTGCCGGTAAAATACACATCGGGCAAACCATCTCCGTTCAAATCGCCCGTGGCTACCCCTCCACCATTGTAAAAGTATTCATACATCAACACATTGGTATTTAAACCCTCGGTTAATGTATTGCTAAAGTCCACATGAGTTTGCTCAGGCGATAGTAAGGTAAATAATGGATTAGTGCTGTTATCCGCTGATTCTTTATTTTCAGTTGCATGATTACAACCGGTAAGTGCAATAATTGCAGTAAAAAGTAGATGGGAAAATAATTTAATGTTCGTGTTCACCAGGTTCAACTTAAGTTTATGGACTAAAAATATAAAAGAATGCCGGCATTACTGCCGGCATTCTTCTTACTATAAATGTATAAGAATTTTATAACTCCTTAATTATACCCTGGATTTTGAATTAACTTCTTGTTTTTGTTAATCTCATCGCGGCTAATAGGCGGAAAATAAATCTTGTCATCCCAGATACGGTTTTCAACTCCGGGATCAAGATCCTGAACCGTGTATGTATAGTTGTAATTATCGGTATTGTACCTATAAATATTTACCGTTTTACCTGGCTTTAAAGTCCCCGTAATTTTTATGATCCTTGCTTTATTGCCCAGCGTTGTTGGCGCAATCATCCAGCGGCGCGCGTCATAAAACCGTTGTTCTTCAAACATCATTTCTACGTTACGCTCGTTTCTGTACCGCTGCAGCAGAGCATCACCGGCATCTGTAATTGCAGGCATTCCTGAACGGAAACGGATTTTATTGAGCCATGTCCTGGCCTCTTCCTCCTTATTTAATTCAAGACATGCTTCTACAAAGTTAAATACAACTTCAGTGTATCTTATTAAAGGCGATGGCACTTCAGAACGGGTATTTTGATCAACAATAGCCGGATTGGGATCCATAAACTTCCTGATGGCATAGCCGGTACGGGTTCCGTTCCAGTTTTCGATAGGGCCATTTCTGGTATCCAAGCCGAAATAAGTTGCCGGGCTGCCCGAACTGCCAGTTTGATAAGTACCCATTTGTATTTCATTATAGGGATCTATACCTGCACCATCGGATGTGCGGGGTTTCCATGGGGCGCCATCATATAAAACAGATGCATAAAAACGCGGGTCCCTGTTTGTATAGGGCGCTGCCGCTTCTGCGGGTTTGCTCCAATCGAATTTGGTACCGTCCATCATTTCATAATCATCTACCATGTTTTGGGTAGGTTCGCTTGATGTCCAGCCATGATATCCGTTGGTACAGTTGTTTCTGCCATACCATGCACCCCATTCATCTTTGCTATTGCTGAAATAGCGGGCAAAAATTATCTCTTTTTCGCCGCCATTTCTTGACAAATAAGAATTTTGATAATTTGTAAATCCATCGGTGGCACTGGCAGGAGCTGATAAATCAAGTGCATAACCATATCCGCCTTTAAGCATAAATGCCTTTGCCAAATCATAAACTTTTTGCCAGTTAGCATCATGAGCAGCGGTTGTATAACCTAAAAGCTCGGGATTTTTGAAAGAGCCTAAGCTTTTTAATGAGGCCACACCACCAGGAGTATGCAGCTTACTGGCTGCATATAGCAGCACCCTTATTTTTAAAGCTACGGCGGCATCGGCGGTAGCGCGCCCTTTTGCCTGGCTAAGGCCAGTTAACGACGAGTTGGCTGCATCCAGCTCGCTCACTATAAAATCAACACATTGAGCATAAGTATTCCTGGCAACAGTATAATCAGGAGATGTAAGCGTATAGGTAGTTGTTACAATTGGCACACCACCATAATAACGCAGCAGTTGGTTGTAAAAATAGGCCCGCATAAAATGGGCTTCACCCATAAGCCTGGTAACTAATGCTTTATCCAATTTAGACACGGTCAGCTGCTCCAAAGCAAGGTTAGCTGATCTTATCCGGGCGTACATTTCATTCCACTCATAGGTATTGTTTACCCATCCTAAATGCGAAGGACTTATATTGGCCTCCATAATATCTTGCTTACCAAAATTATAGAGGGCATTGTCGGTAATACAGTCCATACTTTCCTGATTAAGCTCTGCATCGTGCAAGCCGTTATAAAGCTCGGTAACAAAAGCTTCGGAAAGGTTTGGATCGGACCAGGTGAGTTCTGATGATGCTTGATTCGATGGCTTGGTGCTTAAGAATTCCTTCTTACACGAAGCAAGCAGCACTGCCAACAGTATCGCGACTGGTAAAATATTTCTTATAAATGTTTTCATATCGTTCAAATTAAAATTTTACACTTACTCCCATATTAACTACTCTTGCCTGCGGATAATATTGACCGGACGCACTGGTTGATTCAGGGTCATAAATTTTCTGTTTAGAAAATGTAAGCAGGTTAAGGCCATTTGCATATATCCGTAAATTGCTTATACCAATTTTTGAAGTTAACGCAACAGGGATAGTGTAACCAAGTTCGGCATTTTTAAGTCTGATATAATTTGTATTAAGCAACCAATAAGTGTTTCCATTGATAAGGATTCCTGCAGAATTGTAGCCTCCTCCAGAAAAATACTGGTTATTTCTATCAACGGTACGTGGGGCTGTTGTGCTCGGGTTATCAACCGTCCAACGATGGTCATAGCTCCATTGCAGGAAGTTACCTATAGTGCCCGATTCTGTTTGCAGAAAAATTTGGCCGCCGGCTGCACCCTGGAATAAAACAGTCAGATCGAAGTTTTTATACTGAACCCCCAAATTGAAGCCTCCCTGAAAGGTGGGCTGATTTGTTTTGTCTTGCCTCACCTGATCGTCTCCGGTAATTTTCCCGTCGCCATTTATATCTTTATATACCATGTCGCCCGGGCGAAGGGTACTGGCACCAACACCGCTATAATCAACCTTATTAGCATCAATTTGAGCCTGGGTAGAAAATATACCATCATAAACGTAATAAAGCTGGCTTCCGATAGGATGCCCGGTTGATTTTTGCCAGGCTGGTGCTCCGGGGGCCTCGTCCCATTGATCAATTCTGTTTTTTGCATATCCCCCGTTTACACCTACGTTATACCTTACCTCACCAATTTTATCATGGTAGCTAAATTGAAACTCCCATCCTTTATTGGTCACTTTTCCATAATTTACAGGTGGCAGCAACGCATATGGTATTCCTGTTGCAGGCACCGAAGCTGTAGAGGGCCATAATATTTGGGTGCGTTTGTTTAAAAATGCTTCCAGTGTAAAATCCAATTTTCCGTTTAGGATAGTTCCTTCTAACGCTACATCACTATTGTTGGCCACTTCCCAGGTAAAATTGGGGTTCGGCACCCCATTTTCGGATAATGTTTGAGCCGGCGCGCCATTAATTATATATGAATTAACATTATTTAATGCCAAATAAGCATATTCTGCTAATGTAGTGGTACCAGGTTTAACAACATTATCGTTACCCATTTGGCCCCATGATCCGCGCAGTTTCAAATTTTGAATAAATTTTACGTTGTTTTTAAAGAAACCTTCTTCGGAGATTCTCCAACCGGCTGATATACCCGGGAAA
>NZ_JBFUJG010000102.1:0-18529 GCF_056401495.1 Mucilaginibacter sp. P4_E8 | reverse complement strand
CTTACAACCTTATACAAAAAATACTATTGAATATTCATTTCTTTTTTAACAGCCTGCCGGCAAAATATAAGGCATCATACAGAGATTACTATACCTATCAAAACCTGGTTGCCATTAGGGCTGGGAGCCTGATATTCTTATTGTTGAATGTTATTATCAGGATATTGTATTTTGTTTTCCCGGTGAACCTCACCAAGGCCCAAAACTTCCACCAATTTAACTTAAGTAACTGGGTTTTCATCATTATTACCCCATTTTTTTTAATAGCAAGCAATATACTAATAGCCTGCTTTAAAAACCATAAAAAAGCAACTGCATCAATGGCGCTGATTGTGTTTTTATTTTCAATATATATTATATCATGTGGCATGTATTCAAATTTTATTGCCACATCTGATCCCAGCAATGCTTTGACCCTGTACCTTATTGCTTTAAGTTTGATAAGCGCGATATGTGTATTTGAATATTATGAAACAATAATATTAATTATTGTTGTTGAAATATTATTTACCKCGCTTTTATTTTACAGTCAAACCAACGCCACCCGAATGGCGTACAACCAGCTTATATCTGCCATTTTACTTTCAGCTTTTTATCTTACTTCCAGGTACTTTTTCTCGTACAAGGTTAACTACTATCAACAGGTGATAGAGATCAGGGAAAAAAATGTAGAAATTGAAAAGGCGGGGGAATTTAAAAACCAGGTATTAGGGATGGTAGCCCATGATTTGCGTAACCCCATTGCCGCTGTTGAATCAATTGCCATGATCATGGAACTGGACGACTTAAGTGAGGACACCCAGGACAACCTGAATATGATGAAAGCATCATGCGTTAAAGCCCGTACTATTATTGACGACCTGCTGGAAGCCGCCCGTAATGATATCAGCAACATTTATGAAATGGAAAAAACGGAGCTTAACCAGTTATTGAAAAGTATTGTGAGCGACTGGAAAATACAGCCTGACCCTAAAGCCGACGTATTGTTAACCAGCCATATTAACCCGGCCTATGCAGCGGTAAATAAAGAGAAACTACACAGGGCCATTGATAACCTGATTAGTAACGCCATAAAATTTTCGAAGGATAACAGTCGTGTTGATGTGCGGCTTAGCAAAAGAAACCAGGAATTGGTTATTGAGGTACAAGATTATGGCCTGGGCATACCTGCCGATATACTACCTGATATATTTAGCCCTTTTTCAAAAGCCGGAAGAACAGGTTTAAGAGGTGAACACTCAACAGGACTGGGCTTGAGCATTGTACGCCAGATAATTGAAAAACATAATGGCATCGTTGAGGTGGATAGCATTGTAGGCAGGGGATCTGTTTTTACCATAAAGCTGCCGATAGCCTGGATGGGGTAATATTTGCTTATCAGCTTGTCATCCTGAGGAACGAAGGATCTATTCGCAGATATGCATAACGTTGAAAGATGCTTCACTGCGTTCAGCATGACAAACTTCTCGTAACTCATTCAAACATCCCCTGTGCCTTTTTAATGGTTTTTTCCAGGTCGATACCTTTCCCTAATACACCTTTAAACAGGTCGCCTTCTGATTTCAGGCGATCAATGGAATTAAAAATAGTAAAGTGTTTCATAGTAAGGCCCGGTTTAACCTCGTCCCAATGCAGTGGCATAGATACAGTTGCCCCTACTTTAGGTCGTAGTGAATAAGGACCCGCGATAGTTGCGCCGGGGCGGTTCTGTAAAAAATCAAGATACATTTTCCCATCACGTTTAGCTACCATACGTTCCAAAGTGGTATAATCAGGTAATTGTTTATGTACGATATCTACCACAATGCGGGCAAACATCTGCGATTGATCATAATCATATTTAGCAGCCAATGGTATATAAATGTGCATCCCGGTTGATCCTGACGTTTTGCAAAACGAAGGCACATCAATAGCATCTAATACTTTTCTTACTTCCTGTGCCGCTTCAATTACCTGGTCAAATGTGTTTTTATCCGGGTCAAGATCAATCACGCAGTAATCAGGGTTATCCGGCGATTGTATGCGGCTAAACCAGGGGTTCATTTCAATGCAACCTAACGAAGCCATCCATAATAAACTGGCTTCATCGGTACCTACCAAATATTCCTTGTGTTCGCCCTCGCCGTTGGTGTAAGGGAAAGTTTTAGCCCAGTCAGGTGCTTTATCCTTTACATCCTTTTGATAAAAACTTGGGCCGTGTATTCCGTTAGGGAAACGATTGAGCGACATGGGCCTGTCTTTTAAATAAGGCAAAATGTACTCAGCTACCTGGTAATAGTAATTAAACATATCCCTTTTGGTTACCTTATCTTCGGGCCAGTAAATTTTGCTTAGGTGAGTAAACTTCAGGTCGTGCCCATTAATTTTACGCACCTGGGTTTCGTCTGTTGGGTTTAACACTGTTTTACGTCCTTTCTGTTTGGGTGGTTTAATAGCACCTGTATGTTTGTCTTCCTGCTGCTTATCCGTTGCTTCAACTACAGCTTCGGTAGGCTCGGCAATTTCACGAACTACTTCAGTAGCCTTTTTGTCCTCGCGCATACCCTGAAATGAAGGATGGCGAAATACCCCATCGCTGGTCACTTCGCTAAAGGCTACTTCACAAACCAGTTCGGGTTTAAGCCAGATGGCTTTGGCTTTGGGTGGATTGGGCCGGAAGCGTGATGGCTTATTTACATCGGGAATCTGATCAAAAGGGCTTTTATCAATTATTAAAGGCTTAAACTTCGCCATCATTTCCTTTTGTATCTTATCTGAAAATCCGGTGCCTACCTTGCCAACATATTGCAACAGCTTGTTTTCATAAACTGCCAATAAAAGCGAACTAAATTGTTTAGGGGTGTCTGCATTTTTGGTGAACCCGGCAATAATTACCTCCTGCCGTTTATTCACTTTGATCTTTAACCATTCTTTTGATCGCAGATCAGGCGAGTAGGTACTGCTGGCTTTTTTGGCAATGATCCCCTCCAGGCCCATTCGTTCAGCAGCATTAAAAAAATCAGTACCGCTGGCATTAAATACTTTACTCAGGCGTATGCGGTCATCATCAGTTGGCAAAATGTCTTTTAATATAGCCTGCCGCTGTATGAGCGACAGCCCCATCAGGTTCTTGCCATCGTACCACAACAAGTCAAATACATAATAAACCAGCTCGCCATCGGCTTCGCTGCGCCAGTTCTGTAAATTACCAAAGTTAGAGATGCCTTTATCATTCAATACAAGTATTTCGCCGTCAATAACAGCGTCGATCTTCCAGCCTTGCAGCATATTGTATATAGGATAAAATTTCTCGTCAAAGGTTTTCTTATTACGGGATAGYAGTTCAACCTCTCCCTTATTGATAAAACCAAGGGCGCGGTAACCATCCCATTTTACCTCATACACCCAATCCGGGTCATCAAAAGGTTCATCAACAAGGGTGGCCAGCATGGGTCTAATTCCTGCAGGCATTTTAGCTTTTGGTGCTTTTTTTAATAAAGCAGCTTTATCAATATCACTTGTTTCGGCTATGCTTTCGTTGGGTTCAGCAGGTTCAGTGGCTTTTTTTTTAGCAGTTGATCTCTTTGTAGGTTTTTCCACGGTTTCTTCATGTCCGCTATGCCAAACTTTATCGCTGGTTTTTTCTATTGTTTCAATGGTTTTGCCCGATAGTACAGATTTATCCTGTTTGGTAATATCCTTCGCCGAAGCAAAATTATCATTGTGTTTGATGAGCAACCACGCATTATCGCCCATGCCGTGTGTTTTAACTAAAGCAAATTCACCCTCCAGTTTTTCGCCATGCAGCTTAATTTTAAGTGAGCCTGATTTAAGTTGTTTTAACAAGTGCTTTTCCTGCTCTTTTTTACCTTTTATCTCATCAATGGGCTCATAGGTACCTTCATCCCAAACAATCACCGTACCGCCGCCGTATTCGCCCTCAGGGATAATGCCCTCAAAAGTGCGGTAATCATAAGGGTGATCTTCCACCATCATGGCCAGGCGTTTGGTTTTAGGATCGGTGGATGGCCCCTTGGGTACGGCCCAACTTTTCAGTACGCCATCCATTTCCAGTCTAAAATCATAGTGAAGGCGTGAAGCATCATGCTTTTGGATAACAAAGGTCAGTTTATCCTTATCCTTGCTTTTCCCCGATTTTGGTTCGGCAGTTTTGGTGAAGTCGCGCTTTTGGGCATATTTTTCCAGACTCATGGCGGGTTGGGTTTACCTTTTACACTATTAATTATTAGTGTAACATTTTAAGCAGAAATAAAGTTTTTAAAACCTTAGCTATCAATGTATCATCGTTCTGGCTGCGGCAGCCCCTACTTTTTCCAACACTTCAAACTTTGTACCGGCCTGTGCAGTGTAGTTTTTAAAAAAGCTTTCCAATTGGTTAATAATATCCTGTGAAATATCTTTTATATCGTTCACGTCTTTAAAAAATTGTGATACCTCAGGAACAGCAAAAAAACGGTCGTTACGTATGGTTTTACCATCGCGCCCGGTTTGCTGTGCTTTAAAAGCACCTATAATGCGGCAATCTATAATACAGCCTGGAAAAGTACTGATCTCCGAAATGACCATAACATCCAGTGGATCGCCATCACCGCCCCTGGTGCCGGGTATAAAGCCAAAATCAAAAGGGAATACCATGCCAGCCGGCAAAATTTTCTTGAGTTTGAAACATTTCAATTCAGAGTCATAATCATATTTATGATTGCTGCCTTTAGGGGTTTCTATAGTAATATTAATTGGTTTCATTCCTGAAAAACAGGCTGGAAAGCTTAAAGTTTTATATGTGGTACCGATTTGCAACAATTGGCTAAAACAGTTGTTGTAAAACTGAATGTTTATGATTTACCTGTGGTTATGGAACTATTTAAAATTTCAATTAATAAAGACGATGAGATCCTGAATTTTGAGGTGGCCGATTTTATACACCACGAAGGGGAACAATGCAAATTTGAGGTTTACCGGGAGGGCCGGATGGTAGCCGGTTTTGAACCCGACAGACATGAATACTTACGGATCTGTAAAAATCCGGGTAATATTCATGAAGAGGTACTACACCTGATAGCTGATAAGATCGAGGCTTTGAATTTGTGATACAACCTCTACATGTAAAGGCCTACCCACGCATC
Source organism: Mucilaginibacter sp. P4_E8 (assembly GCF_056401495.1). Taxonomy (NCBI): domain Bacteria; kingdom Pseudomonadati; phylum Bacteroidota; class Sphingobacteriia; order Sphingobacteriales; family Sphingobacteriaceae; genus Mucilaginibacter; species Mucilaginibacter sp. P4_E8. The sequence continues at coordinate 13,406 of NZ_JBFUJG010000102.1, read as the reverse complement.
ACCCCAATCCTATCCCCTTTCCAATCGGGAAACAGTATATGGTCATTATTAATATTCAGGTGCTTATCGGCTACCTCGCTAAAAACGCTTCTGAAATCGGTGCTAACGGCAAGGTCGCGACCATCTTCCAGATTTTCTATAGCCAATGGTTTAATATTGCCATGAACAAGCCCGCCATTGATAGCATTCCCTAAAATGAAGTTACAGGAAGCCCGGCCATGATCTGTACCACCAGTGCCATTTTGGTGCACGGTGCGGCCAAATTCGGTCATAGTCATTACCGTTACATCGTCCTGGTAAGTGCCAAGGTCAGTCCACAGGGCCATGATGCTGTTGCTCAGGTCGGCTACGTTACGGGCAAAGATGCCATTCTCAGTTCCCTGGTTAAAGTGGGTATCCCATCCGTTCGATTCAGCAAAGGCAACCTCCAGGCCAACGTCCATTTTAATGAGCTGAGCAATTTGCTTTAAGGAGTTACCCAGCGCCGAGTTAGGATATATGGCATTATTTGTTGGTGTATAATTTTTTATATCTGTTTTTTGCAGCATTTTAACCGCTTCAAAACTTTCCTTACCAGTTTGCCTTAACAAGCCCGACGATGTTTGGTCATACAGATCCTCAAAACTTTTAGCCGCCATATTTGCGCCTGATGGATTGCCCCTCATCTGGATGGCAAAATCCTGCAGATTACTGATGGATACGGATGGGTTATCTCCATAAAAAGAACGCGGCATGGCCGAGGTCATACTTACCGCGGTAAATGGCGTAAGCGCGTCATGCCCCAACAAACCAACTGCCCGGTTAAGCCATCCGCTGGCTGTACCTTTGTTAAATGGCGTCCCCGATTCCATATAATCCTGCGCGTCAAAATGCGAACGGGTTGTATTTGGTGAACCTATGCCCTGTACTATGCCTAAACGTTTTTCACGAAACATGGGTTCAAAAGCTTTCATAGATGGGTGCAATCCAAAACGGCCATCCAGATCAATCAATGGTGAACCAGCACCGCTTTTTGCTGCAGACATAAACAAATTTGGCCGGGCGGCTTTTAAATATTCATCGGTAAAGGGAGTAACAGCCATCAGGCCATCCATTGCGCCCCTTTGAAATATACAGATAAGCGTTTTACGTTTTTTATAAGGCGATATGATCTTTTGACTTGCAGCGGCTTCGGCCAAAAAGCCAGGAATACCACCCATTAGACCAACACCTAACAAGGCTAAGCCGCCCGATTTTAAAAACCCTCTTCTTGATACCATGATCGTATGTTATATAAATTAGCGCCGTTGATATTCTGGCGAACCGATAATCACTCCAACTACCTGTGCCAGCATGGAGTTATCGCCACCGGCACTTTGCATCGCCATAAAATTATTTTTTCTTTTTCCCTTTATCCCCATTTTATTATCTGCCATTGCCTTTTCTGCAGCCGTCATGCTCATTGATGCGGGTTGCCCTACTTTTGCATAAAGTTTATTGGAGCTCGCTTCATCAATCTTTTGCATCAGGGTAGGATCGGTGAGTAATGGGGTAAGGCGTTTAATAGTTTCATCCAGCTTACGTTCGGGCATAATAAGTTTGCTGTAAGCGATCAGGGCTGCCTGGGCGCTTTCGGGTTCATGATGATTGTTCATCGCCGCCAGATCGATTTTAATACCCGGTATGCGCCCCGAAGCAAGGGCCAACCCAAAGTTCATGCGGTTAAGCAGCGAGCCTGTATTGATCCAATACTGGCCTTTATCCGGGAAACCGGTTGGGGCCTGATAAAAATATACCTTCTCGCCCATTCTGCTTATCCAATTGTATAGTTGGTATGGTTGTACAATATCGGCATGTAAACTGCGCACTGAACCAATGGCCAGTTCAAATGGTGATTTTGTTTTTTCGCGGATAGCCGACGCGCTCCAAAACTCCGGCGCGCTTACCATGGTGATCAGCACCTGTTTAATATCTCCATCTTTAGTCAGGAATGTTTTAGCCATTTTATCCAGCAGACTTTGAGGTGGATTATCACTTACAAAACGCACAGCAATTTTCCGGGTTATAAACTTTGCGGTAGCCTGGTTATGCGCCAGCATAGATAACAGCTGTACACCTTCCTGATAACCACCATCCGGGCCAAAATGCCGACCCAAAACTACTTTCTCGCTCTTGTCATGTCGGTTGGCATTGAACATAAAATCGCTGTCATGTACAAATCCGCGACTTTCCAGGCGATCATCACCTGCTTTGCCCATGATATTTTTTGCTCCTTTCCCATACTGGCCCATAGGGTAAATTGTCCAGCCGGTTAATACTTTAGCTGCCTGGGTTACATCTTGTTGGGTATAACCGCCATCAACGCCCAAAGTATGCAGTTCCATTACTTCGCGGGCGTAGTTTTCATTTAAACCCTGTGCTTTTTTTGCTTTTTGCACTTTATTGATCAGCATTGCCCTCCTGCCGGTATCGGCACTTTGATCAGCCATGTTTTGTATCAGCCTGCGGTGCATAAGCCCCTTGTTTGCTTGCACATCATCATTCGCTGCTGAACTGCTGAAATTATCGAGGTAATACAACATGGCTGGTGATTTGGCTGTGGCCACCAAAATATCATTGAATTTGCCCAATGCATTCGGGCGAATCACATCGCGCTCATAGGCTGGTATAAACTGGGCACAATCGTTTTTGGTGATGGAAACGTTAAAATGATTGAACCAAAAGCTCGTCATAACCTCCTGTAGTTGATTATTTGTATAGGCGGCCCTTAATATTTTTTGATTGATAAACTGGCGAAAAAGTTCCTGCTCGGGTTTCATCCCGTTTTGCTGCATGTAATTTTGCAGTACATCCCGGTAAGCCTTCTTGTCGGTTTTCAATGAGTCCTTATTTACTAAACCAGCGTTTATTGCCATCCGAAATACCTGCGCGTTTTTAGGATATTCAGTAACTACTTGCGTGTTGCTTAGTTTAAGGGCATCGTATTGAGCTAATAATTGATTTAGTGAATCATCGGGCAAACCGGCATTTAATTGTTGATTAAACCAGTTTTCTAATCCCGATTTAACCACCGCATCAATTTCGCCGGGAGTAGCACCATAGGTAAAACGGCTTAGTAAATGTGCGGCTGCCTGCCTTTCGGTTAAGCCCTGTTGCTGGTAAGGGAATTTAAAAGGTTTGCCATTTCGGCTCACGGTAAAAAAAGAGGAGAGCAATACAACGCCAAAAATCAGTAATCCAACACAACAAAGATATTTTATGGTCTTTTTCATGGGCGGCTATTGCTTAAGATTTAAATTTACTAAAGAGCTATGACTTTAAATATGCATATTGGTTTAAGCAAGAATGAATAATTAAACATTAAGTTTTTGTTAACTTTATTCATTCGGCTTTTGTTTAAACTAAACAGGCATATAATTGTCATACCTTAACAAATCATAAATAAATAAAAACAATAATGAAACGATTAACCTTAGTGATAGCTTTTATAACCAGCTTAAGTGTACTGGCCAGCGCGCAGCAAAAAACAGATAAAACACCGGCACAAAAGGCCGCACATAAAACAGAGAACCTGCAAAAGAGCCTTAAACTTACTGCCACCCAAACCAAACAGGTTAACGCTCTTTTCCTGACAGAAGCAACCCGTATTGATAGCCTGAAAGCTAACAAAGCCGGTAAAAAAGCCAACAAGGAAAAACACAAAGCTATAGAGGCACAAACCGATCAAAAACTGAATACCATTTTAACTGCCAATCAGCAAAAAGCCCTTGCTACTTTAAAGGAAGCAAAAAAAGAAAAGCACGATAAGAAAAAGGCTGACGCCGCCGCTGCTTCAAAACAATAATTTAGTTTGCATTGATAAAAATTTAAAAGCTGCCCTTATTCGGGTGGCTTTTTTTTAATAATTTGTATCAAATAATTGTAAAATTTACAGATCCTGATTTTTTCAGGCTAATGAATCAAAAAATATTTCATGATTAATCCAATTGATACACAGGCTTTAGCATTAAAAGAGACATTCGATTGTATTATTAATATCATATTTTTAAGCTTACATGATTAACATATTGTTAACATTGAAAGATTTTTATTAAAACTATTGCAAAATAAAACAACTTGTGTATATTTGTGCCGTGGTTATTTGTAAGGAGCTGACAGGCAGCAACTGATGGTTCGACTCCTCCCTTGCAACTCTTCTCATAATTTAGGTTTATAATTGGTTAGAACGCGCCCCTGCCCATCAGGGGCGCTTCTTGTATAATCACATTTTTTGAAATAGCCTTCTTCCTCAAACAAAGTTTACCTACTGCTGTATTAATCAGGAAATAACAGATCATGAAAAACCCGGTTACGCTTGCTTTGAAACACACGGATGGAAGTTCAAGGAATATACTTATTGAGCCTATTCTTCAACACAACCTGACTAACACTGGCGTTTATAAAATATACAAAACTACTATCGACAATGAGTCGGCATTGTTTACGGAAGAACTGGAAATAGATGAAAGCAAACCATCACTGGCCGATAGCGACAATCCAGATTATCTTGGAAAAATAACCTTTGGGCAGGATCATCAGCAATGGGAATATGCAGGTGAACTGCTTACTGCCGATGAGCAGCAGCAGATAGCCTTATACTTACATCAAAAAGGAGCTTAATCAACTCCTTTGACATTCATTTTTAAAGTATAAACAGCTTTAGATGCTGTAATAAATAAAATATCGCTGTTTTTGCCACCAAAGCAAATATTGGCCGACCATGGTTCGTCAATATCAATATGCCCAATTTTTTCGCCCTGAGGGTTAACAATGGTAACGCCCTTACCACATAAATAAATGTTCCCCAGGTTATCAATTGTCATTCCGTCTGATCCTTGTGCTATAAACAAGGTTCGGTTGGTTAAGGAGCCGTCTTTATTAATATCATACTTATAGGTTTTATTATCGCCAATATCGGCTACGTAGAGGGTTTTTCCATCGGGTGTGCCTACAATGCCGTTAGGGCGTACAAATTTATCGTCAACAATTACGGCCTGGTGTTTGCCTTTAGGCAAATAGTATAGTTTTTGTCCGTCAAGGTCAGGCTTTTTACGGGTCCAATAATCGCGCTGGTAGTATGGATCGGTAATGTAAATGCCACCGTCGGGCCGTACCCAAACATCATTTGGGCCGTTAAACATATGGCCGTTATAGTCTTTTAATAAAACAGTTATTTTTCCTTTAGGGCTAATAGACCATAGCTCATCCTTAGCATCGGCACAACTGATCAGGTTGCCTTTTTTATCAAAGTACATTCCATTTGAGCGACCCGCGCTATCTAAAAAAATCGACAGCTTACCCTCTGTATCATATTTCCATATTTTGTTATTAGGCTGATCGGTAAAAAAAATATTGCCATAACGGTCAACAGCGGGGCCCTCGGTAAAGGAGAATTGCTTAGCCACAAGCTGCGGTTTTGTACCAGCATCATATAAACCCGGAGCATCCTGTGCAAATATTTTACCCGATACTACGATTAACAAAAGGAATATACCCGACAGTTTTTTCATAAGCTGAACATAAGTTTTAAAAGGTTTGCTAATGTAATGTGTTTTTAAATCAGATTAATTTTTGAGCGTAAAAAATTTGATACAGGATTATTGATTCACCCCGCCTACGCTTCGCTGGGCGACCCTCCTTCGCCTTTGGCGGAAAGAGGGCAAAGAAAATACTAATTTTTTCCTTTCTCTTTTATCCATTATCCTTTACCGATTTCACAAATCCTCCTTTCCGTCGAAGACGAAGAGAGGGTGGTCGAGCGTAGCGATGACCGGGTGAGTCAACTCACCATTTTGACTAATCAAATGCATTTCATCCTTAATAAAAATCTCATTACCCACTACTCATTAAAAACGCTATTTTTGCAAATTATTAAAATACCGTTTATAGCATGAGTATTGCACTATCCGAACAGGAAATTATACGCCGCGAATCTTTACAACAACTAAGGGCCCTGGGCATTAACCCATACCCTGCCGAAGCTTTTGATGTTAACGCCTGGGCACAGGATATTACCGATAATTTCAAGAATAAACCCGAAGAATACCAGAATGTAGTAATCGCTGGCCGCATCATGACCCGTCGTATTATGGGCAGTGCATCATTTGCCGAACTGCAGGATTCGACCGGACGTGTGCAGATCTATTTAAAACGCGATGATATTTGCCCTGATGAGGATAAAACTTTATACAATACCGTATTCAAAAAACTGCTGGACATTGGCGATTACATAGGTGTTAAAGGCTACGTATTTTTAACCCAAACCGGCGAGATATCGGTTCACGTTCGCGAGCTTATTGTTCTTTCAAAATCGCTTAAACCCTTACCGGTTGTTAAGCGCGAAGAAGACGGAACTATACACGATGGCTTTACCGATCCTGAGCTGCGTTACCGCCAACGCTATGTTGATTTAACAGTTAACCCGGCATACAAACAAATTTTCATCAACCGTTCCAAAGTGATTAGCAGTATGCGCGGTTACTTTAACGCGCAAGGCTGGATGGAAGTGGAAACCCCCATATTACAGCCCGTACATGGTGGTGCGGCGGCCCGTCCGTTTGCTACGCATCATAATACATTGGATATGCCCTTATTTTTGCGCATCGCCAATGAGTTGTACCTAAAACGCCTTATTGTGGCCGGTTTTGACGGTGTGTATGAGTTTGGTAAAATGTTTCGTAACGAGGGCATGGACCGCACCCACAACCCCGAGTTTACTGCTATGGAGATATATGTAGCCTATAAAGACTACATATGGATGATGGCCATGGTTGAGGAATGTTTGGAAATAGTAGCCCGTGCCGTACATGGCATCCCGGTTGTACAGGTGGGTAAGCATGAAATAAACTTTGCAGGGCCTTACGAAAAACTATCCATGTATGATTCCATCCTGAAATATACCGGTATTGATGTATCAGCCATGGATGAGGGTGCTCTGCGTGAAACCTGCAAAGAGCTTAATATTGAAGTTAACCCTACCATGGGTAAAGGCAAACTGATAGATGAGATATTTAGCGCTAAAGTAGAGGCTAACCTGATACAGCCAACCTATATTACCGACTATCCTATTGAAATGACCCCGCTGGCCAAAAAACATCGTACCAAAGATGGTCTTGTGGAGCGTTTTGAGCTATTTGTAAACGGCAAGGAGATAGCTAACGCCTACTCAGAATTAAATGACCCTATTGACCAGCGTGAGCGTTTGGAGGAACAATTAATACTGGCCGGTAGAGGTGACGATGAGGCGATGGCTATGGACGATGATTTTTTACGCGCCCTGGAATATGGTATGCCACCAACATCGGGCCTGGGTATCGGTATTGACCGTTTGGTGATGCTGATGACCAATCAAAGCACTATACAGGAAGTATTATTCTTCCCGCAGATGCGGCCCGAGAAAAAGGCTAAAGTTGCCACAGCCGATGATTTCATAAATATGGGCGTACCTGTAGAATGGGTGCCCGTACTTAACAAAATGGGCTTCAATACCGTTGAGGAACTAAAAGCAGGCAATCCTAACAAGGTATTTAACGACCTTGGCGGTATGCGCAAAAAATTAAAACTGGATATTACCATGCCCACTAAAGAGGTAGTGATGGCCTGGTTTGAATAGACTTTGAATTAATCAGATCTTATTTTGAAGAGACACATTATAGGTGTCTCTTTTTTTTTGTCTGAACCAGGATTTATGGGATTAAAGGATTAGATCGGATTGAGAAAAATCCATAAATCTGCTTAATCCCCGTTCAGACAAGATCTAAATTCAATATACCAAACTCTATATCAGTAATTTAATAACAATTTGTTAATGAAAGCTTAAAGCAAACAGCACTTTAGGTTTAATTATGTTGGTTATACTTGCAATAAACAACTATTCAAAAAAGTCATGACCAATTCAATTCTGGAGATCACCGAGAACGAATACCTGATAAAGCTGAACAGAAGTAACTTCAACTTATCATTCATCAGGAGTTTACTGAAACTGGTTGAAGTGGCCAATCCATCTGACGAGAGCGATGTATACACAGACCGTATTATTCAACCTTATCAAAACCACTCATCAGAGCCTGATTATTACAGCCCTATCGAGGAAAAATAAAAAGAGGCGATGTTTTCGCCTCTTTTTATTTTTATTTTTCTTTTCTTAGAACTGGCGATACCCGCCCCTTACTACCTGTTTATCCATTTGAGCTAATTGCCCTTTCATCATTTTTATCTGATCGGCAAGTAGTTTATTCTTATCATCTTTTGCTGCTTCTGAAAGGTACATTTGCGCTTCGCGTTTATTGCGTTTTGCCATTGATATACCAGCCAGGCTCAATTTGGCCAAAGCTACGTTATGTGACATTTTCATACCCAATGAAAGCGCCTTTTTAAAGTATTTCTCTGATTTCATGGGAGCCTTACGCGACTCGATCAAGCCGATTAATAAGTTATAATAACCATGCTGATTTCTATGCAGTTGCTTTTCGTAATCAGTGATCTTCATTAACCATAACTCGGCTTTTTCCGAGTTTTCTTTACGCAGATAAAACTGCGATATGATCATGTTCTCATTAAAAAAGAAGCTCAGCAGCAATATACCACCTAAAAATAAAACTAAAATACCCCAGCCCCAAAATCCAAAGGCACAAAGCGCAACGGCCGCACCGAAAATTACACAGGCAATAATTAACCGAACAATATTTGACATAATTTGTGATACTATATTAAGCACAAATATCTGTTAATTTGTACGCTTAACCAACATTATATCAATATTTATGGCGATAGAATTAGAACCATCATGGCTGGAAGTTTTAAAAGACGAATTTGGCAAGGACTACATGATAAAACTAAAGCAATTTTTAAAACAGGAGAAAGAAACTGGTCAGGTAGTTTATCCAAAAAACAGCAATATTTTCAACGCCTTCAACACCACACACTTTGATGATGTAAAGGTGGTTATATTAGGTCAGGACCCCTATCATGGGGCAAATCAGGCACATGGGCTTTCATTTTCGGTGCAAAAAGGCATTGCCACACCCCGTTCGCTCATCAATATTTATAAAGAGCTGCAAACAGATATACCCGGCTTTAAAATACCCGCACATGGGAACCTCGAAGAATGGGCTAAACAAGGAGTACTGCTATTAAATGCAACCCTAACTGTTAGGGCAGGCAGCCCGGGCTCGCATCAAAAAAGGGGTTGGGAAGAGTTTACCGACGAAGTGATCAAAACCATATCTGATAAAAAAGAAGGTATTGTATTTATACTATGGGGAGCCTTTGCGCAATCAAAAGCAGTACTGATTGATGAAAAGAAACACTTTATTTTAAGATCGGCCCACCCTTCTCCCTTTTCGGCCGAGCGGGGTTTTTTCGGGAGCAAACCTTTCTCTAAAACCAATGAGGTCCTTGAAAAGGAAGGAAAGAAGACAATAGACTGGCAGATTTAGCCCCCCCCAGCCCCCTAAAGGGGAAGCTTTTGATTAGCAAATCATTTTAATAGAAAGGCCTGCTTTATTTATCATAAAGCAGGCCTTTTATATTTTAACTCCCCTTTTAGGGGGCCGGGGGGCTAATACTCCAATGGTACTATCGGCTCTTTTTTGCTGGTCGACATGATCATCATGGTTTGGAAAGTTTTAACCACCGTGATGCGGCTTATCTTTTCCATGATCAGTTGTTCGTATGATTTGATATCGCGCACGTAAACTTTTAGTAAAAAATCACATTGACCGGTTACGTGGTGACACTCGGTAACTTCTTTAATATGTTTTATTTCATCCAAAAATGTCTGGATGGTATTTTTCTGGTGAAAATCGAGCGATATCTGTATAAAAGTTTTGATGCCCAGCCCCAATTTTTCCTCGTCAACAAGGGCATGGTAGCTTTTTATATATTCCGCATTCTCCAGTTTACGAACACGCTCTAAAGTAGGTGCTGGCGAAAGCCCTATCTCGTTTGAAAGTTGAAGGTTGGTTATCCTTCCGTTTTCCTGTAATATCTTAAGTATTTGAAGGTCTATTTTGTCTAATTCGGCACCCATTAGTTTACAATAATGTATGCAAATATACAGTTTTCCTCACTTCGCAAAATTATATTTTTCAATAAAGTACTTCAACAAAAATATATTTCCCGTAATTTAAATTTTTAGATAAGTCTAAATTTTTTATTAGATTTGTATAAATGAACACATTAGCCGAGGAAAACTACTTAAAGTCCATCTATCACTTATCCATGGATGCCGGAAATGCGAGCACCAATCAAATTGCCGCATCATTAAATACCAAGGCATCGTCGGTAACAGATATGTTAAAAAAACTGGCAGATAAGGCTTTAATAAACTATACCCGTTACCAGGGTGTAAGCCTTACTCCATCGGGCGAAAAAATTGCTGTAAATATTATTCGCAAGCACCGCCTGTGGGAGTACTTTTTGGTAGAGAAACTAAACTTTAAGTGGGATCAGGTACACGATATGGCCGAAGAAATGGAACACATATCATCGGCAGAGTTGATTGACAGACTGGATAAATTTATGGACTATCCTCAGCATGACCCGCATGGCGAACCTATACCTGATTGTAATGGCCGGTTCAAATCATCTGAGCTTAAGCCCATCTCGGCCTTGAGTGTTAATGATAACGGGATCATATCAGGAGTGCGCGACCATACTTCGTCGTTCTTACAATATCTCGAAAAACAACAGCTTACCATAGGAAAAAAAATAGCCATAACCGAAATTATAGCGTTTGATCATTCTGTGGTTTTACAAATTGAAAATAAAAAAGAAGTACACATCAGCCGTGAAGTGGCCAATAACCTATTAATAGCCCTATGAGCAATAACAACCAAACCCAATCATTAGGTAACGTACACAGTTCTGTCACCACCGAAAACAAAGCCGGCTGGCGTAAAATAATGGCTTTCCTGGGCCCCGCTTACCTGGTGAGCGTGGGCTATATGGATCCGGGTAACTGGGCAACTGATATTGCAGGAGGTAGTGCCTTTGGTTATAAACTGATATGGGTATTATTTGCATCAAACCTGATAGCCCTGCTTTTACAATCATTAAGCGCCAGGCTGGGTATTGTGCGCGGGCTCGATCTGGCGCAGGCCTCCAAGAATGCCTATCCCCGCTTTGCAAACTTTTGCCTGTATATACTGGCCCAGATAGCCATTATAGCCTGTGATCTGGCCGAGATCATCGGTATGGCCATCGGATTAAAATTACTGTTCAACCTGCCATTGATATGGGGCGTATCGCTTACCATAACCGATACCGTGCTTATGCTTTACCTCATGAACAAAGGTATGCGCAAGCTGGAGGGCTTTATTATATCGATGATATTTATTGTGGGCCTGTCTTTTTTAATAGAGATGTTCATCGTACAACCCGATATAGTTGAAATTGCTAAAGGTTTTACACCAGGTAATTTAACAGGCGACGCCTTATACATTGCTATTGGTATCATAGGCGCCACGGTAATGCCGCATAACCTTTATCTGCATTCTTCACTGGTGCAAACCCGGCAGATCACCCGTACAGATGCAGGTATCAAATCGGCCATTAAATTCAATTTGTTCGATACAGTTATAGCGCTTAACCTGGCTTTTTTGGTAAACGCTGCCATACTGATCCTGGCAGCAACCGCATTTTTCAAGAACGGTTATTTTCAGGTTGCCGAAATACAAGATGCCTACAAACTGCTCGAGCATATTTTCGGCAAAATTGCTCCTGCCCTTTTCGCTATTGCCTTAATAGCGTCGGGCCAAAGCTCAACCATAACAGGTACCCTTGCCGGGCAAATCATCATGGAGGGCCATATTAACCTACGTATTGAGCCATGGCTGCGCCGTTTACTTACCCGCGTGCTGGCCATTGTACCGGCCGTTTTCACTATTATTTATTTTGGCGAAAACGCGCTGGGCAGCCTGATCATATTAAGCCAGGTAGTATTAAGCCTTCAGTTGGGTTTCGCAGTTATCCCACTCATCCACTTTACATCTGATAAAAAACGGATGGGCAATTTTGCTATCAGCTTTAAAGTAAAATTAGTGGCATGGGCAAGCGCCGCAATAATAGTAGCGCTGAATGGTAAATTGGTTTACGAACAAATAATTGACTGGATAAAAGAATACCCCTCTGCTGCTTTTGAGATCTACACCATTGTAGTGCCTATTGTAATTGGTATTGCTTTATTACTTTTGTACGTGTTTTTCAGGCCTATGCTGTATAAACATAAAGACCGGCTTGTTGTACCCCATGGAATTGCCAGTGCCATTACTGAGCTTAATCCTATAATTTACAAACATATTGCCATTACTATTGATTTTTCTAAAAACGATAACGACTGCCTGCGCCACGCCATTATGCAGGGCGGCAAACGGGCAGATTATACCCTGATCCACGTGGTAGAAACCGCCGGTGCACGCTATTATGGCAAACAAGTAATGGATAGTGAAACCCAAAGCGATGTTGATAATCTAAATAAATACGTTACCGCACTTGAAAATCTGGGTTATAAGGCACATGCACAAATTGGCTATGGCAGCCCGGCCAGGTCAATAGCCAAAATTGTAAACAACGAAAATATTGATTTTATAGTGATGGGCTCACATGGGCACAAGGGGCTTAAAGATCTTATTTTTGGTACTACAGTAAACTCTGTAAGGCACATGGTAAACGTACCCGTATTGGTAGTAAAACCACAACCCTGATAATTTGTTAGGGTCTTCAGACTTACGAAGTTTATAAAACTTCGTAAGTCCTTCTTAAGTAAACCTGTCATCATGAGGACTGAAGGATTTGTTAAGTGAGCAGATATCTCACTTTGTTCAGGATAACAGGAGGCGAAATTTTATGTAAGTTTGCAGCAAAAGCAGTAGGGAAAAATGACTGAGGATAAAATATATATAAAGAACAAGAAAGCTTATTTTGAATACACCATACTGGATAAATATGTAGCAGGCATTAAACTGCTGGGTACCGAAATTAAATCGATACGCGAAGGAAAAGCCAACATTAACGATGCTTTTTGTACGTTTATTAACAACCAGTTATTTGTACGCAACCTGCATATATCCGAATATTCTTATGGCTCGTTTTACAACCACGAGGCCAAACGCGACCGTGTGCTGCTGCTCAACAAAAAAGAATTAAAAAAACTGCTTACCCGTGGCGAAGAAAAGGGTTTAACTATTGTACCCCTTGCCCTGTTCATCAGCGAACGCGGCTTTGCTAAATTGGAAATAGGCCTTGCCCAAGGTAAAAAGACCTTCGATAAGCGCGAAACACTGAAAGAGCGTGATACCAAAGTTGAAATGGACAGGGCGATGAAGAGATAGAGCCCCCCGACCCCCTAAAGGGGGAGCTTTAAAAATTAAAAGGCCTGCTTGATATAC
>NZ_JBFUJG010000101.1:0-18541 GCF_056401495.1 Mucilaginibacter sp. P4_E8 | reverse complement strand
ATGAATAAGCTTAATTTAAAGGCTTTATAATAATATACATTTATATAATTGAACATGTTTATTAACTCACCTTACTTAAGAGATTAATTATTACAACAATTAGTCCTAAATTAATTATAGCGTTTTATGGCCCTTCTAAAAGTAAAACACTCTATTTCCGATGCCGACTGGGGAATATATTCTACAATATACAAATTCCGAATGGTAGTTACGAAATAGGTAAAATTCATTTTACCGGGTTATTTAAATAAGAAGTCGGTATCAGTTTAAAAACAAGTTTTAAATTGATGAAAGATAAACTTCATAAACACAAAAAGCCTTCAGTATTTAACCTGAAGGCTTTATACATAATTGCCACTTTAATTAATTACTTTTTAGCCGGCGTAGGGATTCCCAATTGTGAAAAAAAAGTTGCTTCAGATTGTATAGACCTGTGCGAAGTCATTTTTCCCTCTTTGTTAAAGCTAAAAATATCGACATCGGTGGTTTTAAATGATTTTTGCGTTGGTTTCATGCCCATGAATGCATTCTTAAAGGTACCGCTCCATAAGCCGGTTACAACTACGGTATCACCCTGAGCTATAGCCTGTAAATCTTCGCCCTTAAAGTCGGGGAAAGCCGCTAAAAAGCTTTTCAGCCCGGTTTTGATCGAGTCCTGATTCGTCATGGGTTTGGATTCGCCATTTCCATAATCTACAAAATCGGGGGCGCAATCTTTAAACATTGCCTCCACATCTTTTTTAATAAGAGCCTCCTCTGCGTTTAGGGCGGCTTGTTTATTTCTTGCTGTTGAAACCGCGGTGCTATCGCTTCCGTTTACCGTAGAACTGGTTTTGCTGTTGCATGCAGATAAAAAGCAGGCCAATACGGCCATGCCAATGATAATTCTTCTCATGGTTTTAAGTTTTAGTGTATTATAAAATTACCATTAAAGTTTTACAATACAACAAGTTAGCATATACAATAGCTGTAAAACTATTGTATTACGTTTCCCATGAAAACGTGAAATAAAATTTCAATGCGATGGTAACACCTACCATAGACTGAACAACGCTTCAATCTTATAAACTGGTAAAAACACCCAGTTTATAAATATTATCATCTTTAGGAGCTGCAAAATCCAGCCAGCTTTGTAAGGCGACCTGCGCAGTGCAAGGCCCATACGTAATGATTTTAATTTTCCTTAGCAGGGATTCTTTCTTCAAAACCGCTAAAACTTCTTGCAGAATTTCACCCTTGAAGGGCGTAAACATAAAAAATACAGTTCCTTCAGAATAGTCTGCTTTCCGTGCGTCAACATTTATAAATGACACGTTCGATAAATTAAGCTCCGCCGCACAAGCCTTCGCATAATCGCAAAAAGTCGGCTCAAACTCTATACCTTTTGCTGTAACTCCGGCAAGAAGATTTACCAGGATGGCTACCTGACCCAGTCCAGAGCCTAAATCAAAAAAAACGTCTTCTTTCGTGAAGTGCACTTTCTCTACAAGTTCGAAAACTATTCTGGCTGGTGTTTTTTGGTAATATACCATTTCCGGTTCCAAATCTTTAGTCTGCTCCGGCATAGTCTGAAAGGGAGATAACCCATTGATAAAGATATCAAGGTTATCATAACCTATTTCTTCCTGGTAATTGTTAGGATCCCAATTAAAATCGACATATTCATTGATCAGATTTTTGAATCCTTTCCCTGTATACCCCTCTGTTTTGATCTTTGCCTGAAGCTTTTGAAATAGGTTAATATCAATTTCTTCCAGTTCAGACTTTATTTTTTCAGCACGATATTTTAGTAAAGTCAGTTCATCTGGTTGATCTATTTTTCGCAGGAGTTCTTCAATCTGATCAATAATTTGAAACTCGATAAGATCTATAATCTCTATGCGTTTATCAAAGTTTTTCTCTTCATAAAATGCAGCATTTTTCTCTATCGCCTCGATATGTGATTGCATTTCAAAGATCGCCGGCTTTGCTGAGTGATCACAATTAATAATGTCTGATTCCTTCTTAGTCAATTTAGTATTTTGATTTAAACAAGAGCGTGCTCATAATTTCAAGCACACGTTTGTTCTACAAAAAAAGGACTTTTTATCACTAAAAAGAAAAACCAATCAGTATTTAACTAATTGGCTTTCTACCATTTTACGATGCGCAATTCCCCAATGCTCCAGTTGTTTCCATACAGGCGCTAAGGCAACCGCGCTTTCAGTTAGTTCGTATTCAACTTTTAAAGGCACTTCCGGATATACCGTTCTTATAACCAGTCCGTCACGTTCCATTTCCTGTAAATGTAAGGTCAGCATGCGGTCAGTGATGTTTGGCATAAGCTTTTTGACATCCCCGTAGCGTAGTTTTTTATTTTCGAGCTTATACAGGATCAATAGTTTCCATCTTCCTGCCAGCATATTTAGCGCATAGTTCATTCCGCAAAAGTCTATCAGTTCGTTCCGGTTCCTGTTATTGGTAGATGTTGGTTTTATTTTACTCATTACTTACATTTTTGTATGTCACACACAATAGGTTGCAGCAAATCTAATTTACGGATCGCCTTATAATTTTGCAGCAGACATTAAAATTAAGACACAAAAATGAATATACTTATCATTTATGCCCATCCCGAACCGCACAGTATGAACGGCGCCATGTACCGCACTGCCATAACGCACCTGAGAGCGGCCGGGCACCAGGTTAAAACCTCCGACCTTTATGCAATGCGGTTTGATCCGGTTTCCAACCGGGAGAATTTCAGCAGTGTTCGTGATCCGGCCTTTTTTAAACAGCAACTGGAAGAGATCTATGCCACCGAAGTTGGTGGCTTTGCCAATGAAATTAATGCCGAGCAGGAAAAGGTAGAGTGGTGTGACCTGATGATCTGGCAGTTTCCTCTATGGTGGTTTGCAATTCCCGCTATTCTGAAAGGCTGGGTAGACCGGGTATTTGCCATGGGGCGTTTTTATAAGCACGGGCACTTTTATGAGACCGGGCTCCTGAGCGGTAAGAAGGCGATGCTTTCACTAACCACTGGCGGCCCGGCCGATCATTATTTAAAGGCGGGCTTCAACGGCGACCTTGACGGGATACTGAAGCCATTACACCGCGGTGTTTTTGAGTTTACAGGTTTCATGGTATTGCAGCCCCAGGTAATTTACGGACCAATACGGCAATCACCCGAGGAGTTATCAGCAGAACTGGAAAACTGGAAACGTCGGCTGGACCAGATCTTCGATGAGCAACCAATTACAATCGGGGCTTACTGAATAGCCTCACCCGCTCAGTCTGATTTAGCATTTTAGCAAGAGATCAGGATGTAAGTTTTTTTAACAAACCGGGAAGATCATTTATTTCAAAAGGTATCGAAATAAAACCATCGGCATAACGATCATTCATATTTTGTTCAACCCACTTTAAGGTCGAAAACAGGATCACCGGAATGGTTCTGGTCGGCTCATTGCTTTTCAGGTAGCTGCTTATCATCTCACTGTCTTCACCCCACATATTGATATTCAACAAAAAAACATCGGGTAAATTTGTGGTATCCAATAAAAGCAGATCTAAAAGTTCAGTGCTTCCCTCCGCTTCGTATCCTATGGTTTCAAGAAAAACAATTATCAATTCTATTCGTCCAGGGTCGTCATCCGCTATATATACTTTCTTGCTCACGGTGTTTTTATTGTTTTTATATCAAAAATAAATGATTGCCCGGTAGCATTTTGTGAAATCCGGATATTTTAAGGCGCACCACCTTTACGGTAAAATGCCGCTTACTGTAACATTCATTTCAAGCAGTTTGCAATAAAAAGCCGTACCGTTAAAAAACAATACGGCTCCAGGCTTTCCCAAACTCAATTCCTTAGTTATGCAGAATCTTGTTCAACAGGAGGCTGCCGTTAGCCGAATCGATCAGGTATAGCGTATAAATTTTACCGGCCTGCAGATCCGTAACGTCGAAGTTCCCAATATTACTCCTTGATGCGGTGCCTGAGAATTCGACAGAAAGAGTTCCTGGATCTATATATTTATAACCGCTCGAAATATTTCTGGCCAAAGTAGTCACCAGGTTATCTCCCGATGAATTTTTTATAGTGATAACAGAAGGTGCTTCATCACTTAGATGGATAAATTTGATCTTTACCTTGCCGTTATTGGGGGCAGCCAGATCGTCCTCGAATGACTTCACCCTGGCCGATGATCCTTTTCCAACCATGTACACGGTAAAACTTACACCATTAGCGGTATAAAGGGAACCAGATGCATGTACGTTATTTGTACCCTCATCTTTAAACTCCATAACCATATTTTTCCCGGAAGGGGCGGTAATATACGTAGAGGCATCACCAAAACTCAATCCGCCGTTCACCAGCACAGAATTTGCCAGCGTAAAACTTTGTGGCCCCGAAGCAGACGCAGCGTTCACTACTTTGATATTGAATTGGCCCGAAGGATCTATGGTATTTTTTTTACATGATGAAAAGCTTATGGCTAATACCACCAGGGCTATGCCTGTGAATCGTTTTCTGTATATTGATATTGTTTTCATTTCTTTTTTATTGATTTTTAATATTGAATTGAGGAATGCAGGGTGTCTTCCGATTGTTTTCAGGTAATTGGGAACAAGGGCGGATTACATGTACTTTACCTTTATTTCAACTTGGTTATTGGGAGATTTCAGATCAACTTTAAAATCGTCGAAGGTTGGCTTTTTCAGTTTTTCCATAAAGAAGTTGGAGAACCCAAATCCTTCCTTAGGCATTCTAATTAAATTTTTGTCGATCTTGCCATTTTCATTTTCATCATCCACCAGGGTGATTCCATAAATTCCGGGCTCCAGCTCACACTTCACGGTCAGTGTTCCGTTTACAAGCGCTTTCTTATCAAACACGAATTTTTTGCAGGGCTTTTCGTCCTCGTAGGTTTCATTGTCTTTAAAAACATTAAGGATGACCTTCCCCTTTGGGGATCTGATCCCGGTAACTTTAACCTGTGTTTCCTGCGTTTGTATATACGAAGCCAGGAAAATAAACAGCAGGCCAATTAACAGGTTAATCCCGAATACATTTGTCTTTTTCATTTTGTAAAATTTAAGTTTGACATTTATTTGGAGCCGAAGGTATTGGCATAAAGTGCGCTGATGTATTAAAAAACATAGTGAAACGGACAAAATGCTGCCCGAATGTTATTATAGCTTATCTGAAAAAAACGCAGTGTGGGCCGCTGATGGGACCATGGACTGTAGAACTAACCAATAAAATATAGTAGATTGAATCAATCCGAAAAAAGGTGATTTTTGGCTGTTCGCAACTGTCCCTGTCATTTCAATTCAAATTTGAACAGTTCAGACCTGCTTTTGCCCGCTTCGGTTAACAATCGTTAATAACAATATATCTATTGCCTACATTTGCTATTATGGACGAGAAGCTACCTATAAAACGATTAAGCCGCCTGACGTGGTTACAGGCGGTAATCATCGGTTTTATCTTCTATCTGGTCGTTTACAATAGTGGCACACTAAGTCATATTATACCGTTTACGCTGCTTACAACGTCCGGTATTTTACTGGTCGGACATGCCGATATCTGTTTGATGATCGTGTTGTCAAAATACTTTTCGATCAGGTCGAAAAAATTTTCAACTTACCGCGTCCTGTTAACCTACCCTGTCA
Organism: Mucilaginibacter sp. P4_E8; assembly: GCF_056401495.1. Classification (NCBI taxonomy): domain Bacteria; kingdom Pseudomonadati; phylum Bacteroidota; class Sphingobacteriia; order Sphingobacteriales; family Sphingobacteriaceae; genus Mucilaginibacter; species Mucilaginibacter sp. P4_E8. The sequence goes on along the minus strand of NZ_JBFUJG010000101.1, from coordinate 12,885 downwards.
GCGTGCTGATTTATCTCCTGTTAAGGCCCTGTTTTTCTTATGTGTCTGGTAGGGCATGGTCATTTTGGGACGCTGGTTCATTCTTTGCATTTGTCGGGTCTGGCATCGTCATTAATACGCTTATCATGCTGTTGCACAATTCCGTGTTGTTATATGAACATAAATTACATGCCGACCTGGAGCTTTCCAGATTAAAAACAGCGAATGCCGAAGCCACCAACCTCCTTTTAAAGCAACAGATACAACCCCATTTTTTGTTTAATGCGCTTAATACCTTAAAAGCCCTTTATCATAAAGACGTGCATACGGCAGATACATATATTGTTCATATGGCTAATTTTTTAAGGGCATCTATTTACCATCATGCATCCAGAATATCTACCTTAGAAGATGAAGTAGAATTGTTATGCGACTATCTTGAAATGCAGCGGATAAGGTTTGGTAAAGCGTTGGATTGTACGATAATGTTACCCGAAGAAACGTTAAAAAACTATTACCTGCCTTCTTTTTCGTTGCAGCCCTTACTTGAAAATGCCATAAAGCATAACGATTTTACACAAGAAGCGCCATTAAGGGTACAAATCAGCCAGAAAGATGAATGGTTGATCATGAGTAATAATCTCCAAAAGAAAAAAGTGAAGGTTTCATCAACCAATTATGGGCTGGCCAATCTCGCGGAACGCTACCATCTCTGGTCGGGAGATGAGGTTATTATCAAAGAAGATCAAAGCTCATTTTCAGTAAGTATTAAATTGTTAAAAAATGAATATAGTAATCATTGAGGATGAAGAGATAGTTGCAGATGAACTTGAACTGAACATCAAGCAACTGATTGACGAACCAGTGGATATTGTCCAGCTCAGATCTGTGAAGGAGGCTATAGCTTATTTCAAAAAGTCGGAGGCCCCTGATCTAATCTTCAGCGATATCCAGTTGGGTGATGGCCTGAGTTTTGAAATATTTGTTGCTGAACCTGTTTCTGTGCCTGTCATTTTTTGTACTGCTTATGACGAGTATGCGTTAGATGCTTTTAAAGCTAACGGAATAGACTATATATTAAAACCCTTTACCATCCAAACTCTTGATCGGGCCCTCCAAAAATACAGACAGCTAAAAAAAGTATTATCTGCAGACCAAACGCCGCAATATGATGCCCTGATACAAATGCTGCTCAACCGGGAAACACAAACTGCCACCTCTGTGCTGGTTTATCATCAGGATAAGATCATTCCTATAAAACTTGAGGATATAGCTATGTTTTACCTGGAAAACGAGATCACGCATTTGCTGACCTTTTCAGGGAAAATTTTTTACCCCAATAAAAACCTTGACGAACTGGAGAGATCAAGCGGGAATTATTTTTTCAGGGCAAACCGCCAGTTCCTGGTTTGCCGTAAAGCTATTATCGACGTGTCCAGTTTCTTCTCCCGAAAACTGTCGCTGAACCTGAATGTACCTTTTAGTGAGAAAGTTATCGTCAGTAAAGGTAAAGCTTCTCAATTCCTCAGCTGGCTGACAAAGGCCTGATACCCTTAAGTACATTTTTATACCGACAAAGGATGCCCAGTTATCAAACGCCATCCGCGTGGCTCCCGGAATATAAGCTGTTCAGCTACACTAACCGTATCACCTGTAAAAAACAATGGATGATCAGGACTGCGTTCCCTGCCATCAACTGATTGCTAACTAAGCTTAATCATCAGAAAAGAACTATTTCCATTTTTTTCCAAGTCTTTTTATTCCGCTTCCAACCCAACTTTGCCCGCTTCGGTCACCTTTTCCATTCAGGATACAGCTGCAGGGTGCACCTTTGAATCAAATAACACRATCAGCATCAGGCTGCAAACAAAAAAAAGCATAATAATAAAAAAAGAAATTTATGAAAAAGTTAATCTTAGCTGTACTTATTCTGGCATCCGCGAAGAGTTTTAGCCAAACAACTACGACAAGCACTACACCTCCCGAAAATCAAAGCTTTATTAAGAAAATCGCAAGCCGTCTTGAGTTCGGCATTACTGCAGGTGGTAATTACAGTAATTTTACAGGTGCCAATTTTGCCACAGACCCACTTCCTGGTTTCCACGCCGGACTTACGGTTTCCTACAGGTTTACTGACAATTTCCTGGTATCAGAAGAATTTCTCTACTCCCTGCAGGGAGCCAAAGTTAAGGCAGGAACGTTTGCCGGACAAGACATAAAACTTTCTTATGCCTCTGTCCCTATCCTTTTCAAATACCGTACTAATTCCGGCTTTTATGTTGAGGCCGGCCCGCAGGCAAGCTTTAAAGTAAAGGAAGATATTGGAGGGGTAACTGATGCCAAGTTTGCTAAAAAAATTGATTTTGCTGTGGCTGGTGGTCTTGGCTATCAGTCTAAAATTGGTTTGGGAATCGGTGCAAGGTATGTTTACGGAATGCAAAAAGTTCAGGAAACGCCTTCGCCTATCTTAGGCGACTTCAAGAATAATAGTATACAGGCCAGTATATTTTACGTCTTTTAACGAGCATCTACCTAAAAATCAATATATATAATTAAAGATGGTCCCGGTCGCGTAACGCGCCGGGACTTTTTTGTTGATCCGGGGGCTAAGTATTAATTTCCATTGTCTATATTAATTCTTTCAACAACTCCCGACGTACGATGATTAACCAAAAGGTTACCTTTCATGTCACTCCTGATCTTTTGAACGGCTTTTCCGTTAACAGATACTATATAATTTGCATTGGGCTTTAATTGTTTAATAACATAAGTAAGTGCCTTTGCCGATGGTTTGGTAAGGGTTTGCTGCCATTCCATTTTTTCGGCGCTCCAGTTATTTAACTTAATGGTAAGCGGCTTATCAGTTGTGATCTTTAAAGATGCGATGGAATTGCTGCCATCAAAATAAGTTAGCTGATTTTTAGTAGCATTAAAGCCGAAGTTTTTATTGCATATAATTTTAAACATGTTGTTTGATACCGCATAGCTATCATTATCAAGGTTGATAGTTAAGTGTTGATCCCTGAAATTATATTTCAGCTCTGTACCGGCAAGCTCCGGAGTGATATGCGGATCGAGATAAAAGCGGTTATATAATGGATTTACACCATATATCGCCTGATATAATCCTACTATGGAAAGGCTGTTGCCAGATAATATATCATCGCCCAGTCCATCTTGTTTCAGGCGGCCATACCGCTGAAACGCGAGCCCATCTTTACTATACCTGTCCAATACGTTTTTAACATACTTAACAGCCAGGGTCGGGTTGTAGCTTGCATAGGCTTTAACCCCTACTGATCCCCATGATAAAAACAAATCACCATTTTCATATCCGGGGAAGGGCCACTGCCATTCTTTTCCTTCGCCGGGTGCATATGATGTCATGGCAAGCGGCCAAAAGAAAAGCTTTTCCTTTTGCATCTGCTCCTCAATATTATCCAGGATAAGTTTTTTCCTGCCATCGTCGTCACAAATATCATAGGCTATGGCCATAAAGTTAACCGGGGTAACCATGTTGCGGCCATGTATGGTTTGGTCCTTATCTCTCCAGTGAACGTAACATTTCTTTTCTTCATCCCAAAAACCACCCTCGCTTGTTGGTTTATTGAAGCTTGCTTTAAGTTTGGCTGCAAACCCTTCATAATATTGTGCTTTGGCATTGTTGTTCAGCTGACGTTCTATATCGGCCCATTTAACCAATGCATGATACAGATTTGCGTTAACAAAGGCGTTTTCATACGATGCCCAAATGATATCTATCCAGTCACTGCTTTGTTTTTGGCCTTGATTATCGGTCATCATTTCAACCAGACCATTATGATTACTGTCCCTTTTTAGTATCCAGTCCAACGCTTTTTCACAAGATAGCTGATGGCTTTTAACCCAACTCTTGTCACCGGTCATATCGTACAAATCGGCAACGTTGGTCACAAAGTCGGGGTTGGAATCCATCAGTATCCCCCACTGTGCCTCATAAAAGCCATACTTATTAAACTGCCCGGGCATGGCATCCTCATTGGTATATGCCCAGCGGGGATAAACCCGTCCATCAGGTTTTATAGCATGATCACGGTAAAAATCAAGACAGCTTTTATATCCTTTAAGATAATTAGGATCGTTTATCCCCAGGCCGAGTTGAGCAATATATTGTTCGTGCAAACAGATAGGCCCGTAAGGTGTATGCCAGCTGTTGCCCCCAAAATGCAGCGAATCAATCACGCCAATGCGCGCAATTGTACTCAGTACGGCATTTACCTGCTCCCCGTTTATACCCGCGAGCTTACCCCGGCCATATTTTTCATTATAATCAAAATAACTGAACATTAAACTTTGCGAACTTGTACCTGCGGCTATATTAAAGGGAGCCCATACATCTGTTCCCTTTCTTATAAACCTGCGCCTGTTGGTTCCACTGTCAGTCCGTGGCAGCATTTCCTGATTAGAAACCGTAATGGTATAAGCCAGTTTATCTTCATTAGTACGGGTATATTTCATAGCTACCTCTTTACCCGGCGCATCAACCGTTATATTGAGCCCGTTACCGCTTTTGCTGTTCCAAAAACTGGAAGACCTTGTGTGCACACCGTATGTACACAACTTTTCATTGAACAGATAAAACCACGCCAGCCCGCCATAACCCTGGTAAGCGCCTTCCCAGGTATTGATATCGTCAAAATTAATAACGGGCATGGCAGCCTCTTCTACCTTCACCGATTTGGAAAAATTTCTTTCTATAACCCACTTTACAGACTTGCCCTTTTTCAGGAAGATCCAGTTCTCATTAATGGTTAAATCTTTATCGCCGTAGCTAACCCCACTGATCTTTATACTGCCTTGTGTTTGCACCAATACCGGTTTCTTTTTTAAATTTAATGATGAGTAAGTAGCACCTCCAACCTTTACAGATGTAAAAACTCCATTTGCATTGCTGATCACTTTTTGACCGTTAACGATCAGTGATGTAATACAGGCTTTGTCTCCATAATCAATTACCATGGTAAGTTTAGCGTTACTGAGAGTAATCACCTGCGGCTTTGCGGCTATTGGATCAGCAAAACCGATAACCGGCAAAATGATAACCGAAAAACAAATTACTGTAGTGTATAATCTTCTGATAAACATGGGTTAGTTATTTAATATGGAATAACAAGGCTTGCGTTACTGAACAACGCTAAATTACTTTTCCTGGCTGTAAATTAAAGGATTCAGGCTATAATAGTCAAGATTCAATTCTACAGCCCTGAAACGAAACTATGATTTATTAATGATGTTATTTCATTAGAATGACAAAATTAGTTGTAATAGAGACCCTTCGGTCTCTATATTTGACTTGTCATGAAAAAGGGAGAAAACACACGTCAGCGTATTATTACAGAGGCGGCCTTAATACTTAACCAAAAAGGTATTGCCGGGACAGCTATCAGTGATATTATGAAAGCTACCAAACTGACAAAAGGCGGTATCTACAGGCAATTTGAAAACAAAGAAGAAATTGTGCTCGAGGCGTTCAGTTTCCTTTCAAAAAGACTGACTACTGTGATTAATGATACAGTTAAAAACAAAATCACAGCTAAGGAAAAGCTTTTTGCAGTTCTTGACCTCTATCATGACCGCCTGGTTCTGATAGATAACGGCGGTTGCCCGTTATTAAATTTTGGCGCTGAGACGGACGATACCGATCCAACTATAAGAGGTCGCGTTGGTTTGGCAATCAAATCGATACAAAATACATTCGGCCAAATAGTTTTAGACGGTATTACCGCGGGCGAATTTAAACCCGATATAGATGCGCATGCATTTGGCATACGAATGTTTAACACGCTGGAAGGTTCTATCCTGACAAGTCGTGTGTTTAACAACAAGGAACAAATGAAAATGATGACCGATATGTTTAAAAATGAAATAGAAATCTTTTTGACATAAATTTTTTGACCTTTTGAGACCGAAAGGTTTCTTTTAATAACAATAACAAATTAATATTTATGAAAGCAATTCAGTTTACCGAATACGGATCCTATGAAAAGTTAACACTTGTTGACTTACCCATGCCTGTACTGCTGAATAACCAACTATTAGTCAAAGTTAAATTCGCAGCTATTAACCCCGTGGACAACACCATCAGGGCAGGGCTTCTGCCTCTGGCCAAAAAACCACCTATGATATTGGGTAACGAAGGCGCCGGTGTTGTTATCAAAGGCAATAATGAGTTTCCGGAAGGAACAAGAGTTCTTATATCAGCTTTTACGCCGCAGGGCCATATCAGGGGCATTGCTACCGATGGCCTATGGCAGGAATACGTGGCTTTATATCCTGAAGAATTGATTAAAACTCCTTTAAATATATCCGACGAAGAAGCCGCGGCAGCAAACGTGGGTTTCTTTTCGGCCCAGGCCTGCTTAAACAAGGCCGACTTTACACCGGGCAAAAGCGTACTTTCTTTAGCTGCAGGTGGCGCGGTAGGGAACGCCGGAGTTCAATTGGCTAAGGCTCATGGAGCATCGTTGGTTATTACAACAGCCGGATCGGCTTCAAAAGCAAAGGCAGCAGAACTGGCGGGTTTTGAAAATGTGATCAACCTTGAAAATGAAAGCATCAGCGAAGGGGTTATGCGTATTACCGGCGGCAAAGGCGTGGACATTGTGATTGACAGTATTGGCGGTAATTTAACCGGTGAAGCTATTAAGTCGTTGGCAAGGGGTGGTATTATTGTAAACATTGGCTACTCTGCCGGCACACAGTTTACCGCCAATATTACTGATTTTGTGTGGAAGGGCATCCAGATGCGTGGCCAAAGCCTTTCTGGTTGGTTTACAGCCGAACAACAGCAATACGTATGGAACCAGATTTTACCATTACTTGCCAATGGTGCTATAAAACCAACTGTAGCCAAAATATTTGATGCTTCCGGGGCAGCTGAAGCACAGCGTTTTTTGATTGAGGAGAAGCCTTTTGGAAAAGTGCTGCTTAAATTTTAACAATTAACAATCACTTAAAAAACCCCTATTAGGGGTTTTAATTTAAACCATGGATGGTGCTAAACCAAATAACTTTTTAATATTCATCAACACTACTGCAAACAGGATAAGTATAACGCCCACCCATTGAAGAAAGCTTACTGGTTCTTTTAGCAGTAGGTGTGCCATTAATACCGAAACCGGTATTTCTACAGATGCGATAATGGCCCCCAGCCCCATGCCTGTTAGCGGCATCCCTCTCGTAAACAGTAATGGCGGAAGGATTGTTCCAAACAAAGAAAGGACGAGGCCCCAGCGCAGGAATATTGCATATGAAAACCCGTGATTCAGAGAGGAATGAAAAATAAAAGAAATTATGATCAATCCGCCCAGAATCATGAAAAGGCTTCTTTTTAGCGGAGGAAAATGAAGTTCCATGTTGTTTGACGTGTACATAGTTGCCGTGTAGGTAAGCGCGGCCATCATTCCCCAGCCAAATCCTGTCCAGTTGATACTAACGGATTGTTTAAGCAAACTGGTGGCCAGTATTGTCCCGCCCAGAATAATAAAAACGGATATTATCTTACGTAATCCGGGTGCCTTTTTATGCAAGACCATCTCCAGGATGACGCCCATCCACACCGTTTGCATTAACAATACAATTGCAACGCTTACCGGAATGTACTGAACCGCCATATAATAGAAAATGCTGGTCAGCCCCATAGATGTTCCCGCAATTATTAACTTAAATATGCTTTTAATGCCTGATGTTTTTGTTTCTGGCACAGACTCCCATTTACGGAACAAGGTTAATATAAAGAGTCCTGCAAATCCCAGACTGAACTGCGAAAGCGTTACTTCTGCCGTACTGAATCCTTCATGATATGCCATTTTTACAAAGGTTGCCAGCATCCCATAACTGGAGGCTCCCAGCGCAATAAAAATGCTGCCTTTGAATACATTATTTTTCATGTTATACCAATTCAGCCTCAATCAGGTCCCTTACATCCTGGTGCGAGGTATCAATAGACTTTTTAAATTTTTCCGGACTGAACGATTCTCCGTTAATTGCAATCACATGAATATTGCTGATACCTATAATATTAAACACGGTCTTTAAATAAGTGCTCTGGAAGTCCAGATGTTCGTTGTATTCTCCTTTTTCATATCCTTGGGCCCCTCTTGAAAGCAAAAGAAACAATGTTTTGTTTTCAAGCAGACCGGTATATGGATGCAGGATATTGGTTGGGTCAAACTTCCAGGTTTCATTAACTCTTAGAATCTGGTCGATATAGGCTTTGAGCGCACTGGGAATTGACCAGTTGTACATTGGAGCACCAAGAACAATAACATCAGCTTCCCGTAGTTCGGAAATATAAGCATCGCTTGTTTTTAAAGCTTCAATTTCTTCTTCAGACCTTGCTGCTTCAGGTTTGAAAGCTGCAGCAATCCATTTTTCGTTGACGTGGGGCACATCCGCATTTCCTAATTCACGGAAACTAATAATCGCATCGGTATGGATACTTTTCCAGTGATCGATAAATACTTCAGTAAGTTTTCTACTATGAGATCTAAGCGTTCTTGCGCTTGAATTAATAACTAATACCTTTTTCATTTTGATAATTTTTATTCAAAAGTATAGGTATATTGGACTACATTTACATACCAGTTTTAATAAAAACCACAGCCCAGATGTTACCCTACAAATCATTAATTCAGGTTGATCGAACTGCTGCTGTAACACTATATATACAGGTGTGCAATAGCTTTATATCATTGATCACAAGTGGCACGCTACAGCCATCTGATCTGTTGCCAAGTTCCCGTGTACTTGCAGAATTGATTGGTATTAACAGAAACACGGTAAAATTGGCCTATGAAGAATTGATTAGTCAGGGTTGGGCCGAATCTATTGAGCGCAAGGGCGTGTTTGTACTTTCCAAACTGCCTGTACGTTCCAAAAGGGGACTACCTGAAATGGGTAAAAACAGCAGCCCACAGGAAGCTTTCATATGGACTAATAATTTTAAAAACGCGATACCCGGCAAGAATCTCCAGAAAACCACACTCGCGATTGATGATGGCTTCCCTGATGTGCGTCTGGCACCGGTTGATCTGCTTATGCGTGAATATCGAAGTCTTTCCAGAAGATTTCATGGGAAAAACATCCTGAAGTATGGTAGCTCCAAGGGATCAGAACATCTTCGCGTTGCTATTTGCAACTACCTTTCCAATACCAGGGGCTTAATTGTTTCTGCTGAAAATATACTTATTACAAAAGGCAGCCAAATGGGTATCTACTTAGCAGCTCAACTGCTGATTAATCCTGCTGATTATATAGCAGTTGGGATTTCAAATTATGGTTTGGCAGATGATACTTTCAGATATTCCGGTGCTAACCTGCTGCGGATCCCTGTTGATAGCAAAGGAATGGATATTGATTATCTCGAAGAGATATTACAGCACAAGAAAATAAAAGCGGTATACATTATACCGCATCATCACTTTCCAACAGCGGTAACCATGAGTACGGAACGGAGGTTAAAACTATTAAATCTAGCCAAAGAATACCGTTTCGCGATTATTGAAGACGATTATGATTTTGATTTTCATTATGATAATAAACCCTACCTGCCATTGGCCAGTATCGACCACAATCAGAATGTGATCTATATTGGTTCTATTTCGAAAACTTTTGCCCCTGCCTTGCGCATTGGGTTTATGACAGGCCCTTCGGCATTTGTTGATGCCGCAGCTTCCTTACGAGAGCTGATAGACAAACAGGGTGATACCTTACTGGAAGAAGCATTCGCGGTAATGTTTAACGATGGTGAGATGGAGAGGCATTTTCGGAAGTCGTTAAAAATTTATAAACAGCGCAGGAACTTGTTTTGTCAGATCCTCAAATCAGACTTTAATGAAGTAATTAAATTCAGGGCACCAGAAGGCGGACTTGCGGTATGGGCGAATTTTGATAAAAAGATCGACTTGATCAAAATGGCTGAAGACGCGTCAAAAAAAGGACTTCATATCGCTAATGGAAATTTTTATAAGAACGAATCCTTTTCTACCAATGCGCTAAGAATGGGCTTTGCTTCACTCCAGGAAAATGAAATGGCAGAAGCGTTCGCGATCCTCAAAAAGATAGTGTAAAGCTGAGGTTAAGCTCTAAGTCGAAAGTCTTAAGTAAAGAAAACCGACTTCCTGCTTAAGACTCCCGACTTGAAACTGGGCTACCCTTTATCTGGTAACTGGTCTATTTAGCAGCCATATCATTGCGCTAATTTTGTGTCAAGAAATAAATCTTAATAAATTTTTAAGAAATGAAAACACGAATTAAAATTGACGAAATAGAGCCTGCAGGATACAGAGCTGTTCTTGGCCTGGAAAAATTCATTGAAAGCACACCGCTTGCAAAAACGCATAAAGACCTGATTAAAATCAGATCGTCGCAAATAAACGGATGTGCTTTTTGTATTGATATGCACACTAAAGATGCCCGTAAAGCCGGCGAAACAGAACAGCGTATCTATGCCCTTAATGCCTGGCGTGACACTCAGTTCTTTTCAGAAGAAGAACGAGCCATACTGGCCCTGACCGAGGAGGTTACTTTAATTAGTAATCATGTAACAGATGAAACCTATGAGCAAGCAGCTAAAGTACTGGAAGAGACCTATCTGGCACAAGTTATCTTAGCAATTATTACCATTAATGTATGGAACAGAATTGGCATCACAACAAAGCTAATACCAGTATAATTGAATGGACAACACATATCAGGTTAAAATAATCAAGACAGATCTTGAAATTCAACAATGCTGGGAAGTTGCTTTTTTGTTGAGGCCACATCTTAATAAAAATAACTGGTCTTCCATGATTTCAGAAATGATGCAAAATGAGAAGTACTCGATTGCCGGAATTATGGATAACGACAAATTTGTTGCATTTGCAGGATACCGCATCATGACTTCGTTGCACAGCGGTAATATAATTTATATTGATGATCTCTGCACGCTGGAATTTTACAGAGGGAAGGGTCTGGCGTCTCAATTATTAAGGCATGTGAAAGCTACCGCCATATCAAATAATAAGGATGCAGTGGTGCTTGATACAAATTTTAATAATAATACAGCACAAAAGTTGTATCTGAGCAACGGATTTAAACTCGCAGCGCTTCATCTCTCCTGTGATTTAAGAAAGCAGAATTAATATTGGAAATATAAAAGTGCTGATTCTAAAAGAGGGTGTCTAAAAAGCATCCTCTTTTGTTTTTTTATGGATTATGATTTTCTATAAGATTCTGAGTTTTATTTTCAATGAGATTTTTTGTCTTTGATGAATCATATACCTACCCGCTTAACAAAAAAGCCGTATGCCGGTAACGGCATACGGACCAAATAAAGTAACACGATGAAGATTAAACTTCTGATGCTTTTTCAGCTGCTTCTATAATGACACCTGCAACAATCTCAGGCTGCGACATGAAGATCACGTGACTGCCTTTAACTTCGGTTACCTGCGTGTTCGACCGGCTGTACATATTTCTTTGTATCTCCGGGTTAATGCTTTTATCTTCAGTAGCGATCAGGCCATAGGCCGGTTTGTGCCTCCAGGCAGCGTCGGTGATCGGGCTTACAAATCCTTTGGCATAAAATGCACCCTGTGAGGCATACATAAATGCTGCCTCGTCGGCATCAATATCAGCACAAAAACCTGCATGGTATTTATCTTTATCATAGTATACAATACCTTTCTCATCCGGAGGAAGTACGCCGTTCTCTGGTGCTGGTGGCGCTGTTTGCAGCCATTGCAGGGCCGATTCGCCGTTGTCGGGCTGGAATGCCGCTATATATACCAGAGCAGCAACATTTGGGTGGTTACCGGCTTCGGTAATCACGGCACCGCCCCATGAGTGACCGGCAAGAATTGCAGGACCGCCAATCCTGTCTAAAGCAACGTGTGTAGCAAGAACATCATCTTCAAGCGAGGTTAAAGGGTTCTGTACAACGGATACGTTATACCCTTTTTTAGTTAATTCGTTATAAAGCGCTTTAAAGCCAGAACCATCAGCGAATGCACCGTGAACAAGCACTACATTCTTTACATTTGAGTTTTTCATTGTTTTATGAGTTAATGTTGTTTGAATGATTTAACAATACAAAGATGCTGCTTAAACCAATGATAGGGAATGCAGGAATTTCCCGAAGAATTGTAATTATTTCCCCTGATGCTCTTTTTTTGCCGCCAATACTAAATAAGATCCATGAGCCTGGCGGCTTTTACCTCATCAAGGATCACCGTAAAGGCAAACATTTTATCTCTATTCATGGCAACAATTCCTGATAAAGCTAAATTCAGACGCAGCGGTGAAGCCTTTGGCGGTTGACTGTTTAAACTATTATAAGCCAAATAACAACACAAATAATGATGACCGCGGTGAAAATAAGATTCATTTTGAGTTGAGGTTAAGCATACGCGTTATACAGTACGTATTATTTTATTTGCCTGTTTTGATATGTTGAAAATCTTCTTTTTGGGTAAAATATTCCAACACTAAAACTAAAATTATTGTAATGGCAAACGTAATTTTCTGCATTACCGGTAAAAACTTAACATAACCAAAGCCATAAAGGTATAGTGTAGAATAAAAAACAAGAAGACAAATAATGCAGAGGAATTTAAATAAATGTRGCCTTGACTTGAAAACGAAAATTGTAATGTAAAATATACCTATAAGAAACATGGTACTTGAAATAGTGATCATTGTATCATGCAATGGGGTTGCTATTAAAGCCGTAAAAAGCATACCGCTGGCCCCAACGTATTTTATTATTTTAGCAGCACCCTTTGCCGGTATTTTCTTTGAAAACTCAATAAAGAATAGGGCAAAACTCGCAGAAAGGAAAATCATTCCTCCAATAGCCCAAAAACGAGATGCATTGGCTGACCC
>NZ_JBFUJG010000100.1:0-19589 GCF_056401495.1 Mucilaginibacter sp. P4_E8 | reverse complement strand
TTGTTATGTCGAACGAGGTTGGTTACCCTGAGGTTTTGGATGTTGTAGGTTATAATTATCAGGAATACCGCTATGCTGATGATCATAAAAAATATCCCAACCGTATCATTTACGGCAGTGAAAACGGTATGCAGCGACAGGCCTGGAACGCGGTTGACAGCAACGAATATATTTCGGCCCAATACCTATGGACCGGGATCGATTATCTTGGTGAGGCCGGCAAATGGCCGCAGCGCAGTAATGGAGCAGGTCTTATTGATCTGGCCGGATTTAAAAAACCCGAATATTTTTACAGACAAAGCCTTTGGACTGCCAAACCCATGGTTTATATAGGAGCGCGTGAAATGACCAGGGTCGATGATAGAGGCATCTGGAGCCACCGTACAGCCGAGCCGGTTTGGAACTGGCAGCCAGGCCGTAAAATAAAAGTAGATTGCTTTACCAATTGCCAGGAAACGGAGCTGTTTCTGAATGGTCGTTCCCTTGGAAAACAATCGCGCGATACTACCAGGGGACAGGTACCTTCCTGGTTGGTAGATTACCAGCCAGGTGAGCTTTTGGTTAAAGGATATAACAACGGTATTGAAGTGTGCGCCAACTCGATAAAAACAGCCGGCGAGGCTTACCAGCTTAAAGCTGTAGCTGATAATGTGGTATTTGTCAGTAAAACAAAAGGTTTAAGCCAGGTTGAAGTATCTATAACCGATAAGGATGGAAACCCCGTATTTCCTGCTGATGATGAGGTAACGGTATCAATTACCGGTCCGGGTAAATTATTAGGATTGGAGAGCGGCAGCAATAGCAGTCATGAAAGTTATCAGGCCAGCCAACGGAAGGCATTGCATGGGCGTTTGTTGGCTTACATACAAACCACAGGTAAGCAGGGGAGCATAAAAGTACAGTTCAGCGCCGGTAGCCTCAAGTCATCAACCCTAACATTAACCGTAAAATAATCACTATCAGATCCCTTATAAAAAAGTTAACACCTGCATTTTTAATTTATGAAACTAATAAAACTATTGTTCCTGTTTGTTACCCTGTTTGCGTCTGCTCAGCTGCAAGCCCAGCTTGCTAAACATTCTTTCGCTCTCGGTGATACCGCATTCCTGCTTGATGGTAAGCCCTTACAGATCATTTCGGGTGAAATGCATTATACCCGTGTGCCCCGTGAGGCCTGGCGGCAACGTATGAAAATGGCCAAAGCCATGGGGCTCAATACCATTGGTACTTATGTTTTCTGGAATGTGCACGAACCACAAAAAGGTCATTTTGATTTTACCGGCAATAATGACATCGCCGCATTTGTTAAAACAGCACAGGAGGAAGGCCTTTGGGTGATCTTACGTCCAAGCCCTTACGTTTGCGCTGAATGGGAATTCGGCGGGTACCCTTATTGGCTGGAAAAGGAGAAAGGCCTTATCGTGCGTAGTACAGAAGCCAGTTACTTAAAGGAATATGAGCTATATATTAAAGAAGTAGGCAAGCAACTTGCGCCGCTCCAGGTAAATCATGGGGGTAATATATTGATGGTACAAATTGAAAATGAATACGGCTCATACGCCAGTGATAAAGATTACCTGGCCATAAACCGCAAAATGTTTATTGATGCGGGTTTTGATGGCCAATTATATACATGCGATCCTGAAGCTGCGATAAAGGATGGGCATTTACCCGGATTATTGCCTGCTATTAACGGCGTAGATAAGGTGGATAAGGTAAAAAAACTGATCAAAGATAACCATAATGGTAAGGGCCCTTACTTTATTGCAGAATGGTACCCGGCATGGTTTGATTGGTGGGGAACAAAGCACCACACTGTGCCTGCAGAAAATTATGTAGCCAGATTGGATTCTGTACTCTCTGCCGGCCTTTCCATAAATATGTATATGTTTCACGGCGGAACGACTCGTGGTTTTATGAATGGTGCGAATTACAACGACAAAGATCCTTACGAACCACAAATAAGTAGTTACGATTACGATGCCCCTCTTGACGAGGCGGGTAATGCTACAGATAAATACCAGAAATTTAGGCAGGTTATAAAAAAGCATTTGCCTGAGGGGCAAACTCTACCTGAAGTTCCGGCCGCGAAATCAGCCATGGCTATTGCTGATATTAAGCTTAATCGATCAGCAGGCTTATTTGATATGCTGCCACAAGCCAGGGTTAATAAAACCCCATTGACATTTGAGGATCTTAATCAGGCCTATGGCTTTGTTCTGTACAGGACTTCGATATCCGGCAAAAAGGATGCTGTCCTTAAAATTAAAGGTCTCCGTGACTTTGGGGTGGTGTTTATAAATGGTAAACGTGCAGGTACTCTGGATAGGCGGTTAAAACAGGACAGTTTGTTGGTCAGCCTTCCAAAAGGAAGCGCCAGGCTTGATATATTGGTCGAAAATATGGGTAGGATTAATTTTGGTCCCTATCTGCTTAAAAACAAAAAAGGGATAACTGAAATGGTAATGCTTGATGGCAGGGAATTGAATAACTGGAAGATGTATGGTTTGCCATTTAATAAGGTGGCAGATCTGCCTCAACAGGCTGTCATAAATGACCCGGCAGTGCCGGTAATCAAGCAGGGAACATTTATCCTGGATAGCGTGGCTGACACTTACCTCGATATGGGGAAATGGGGAAAAGGTATTGTATGGATAAACGGCCATAATTTAGGCCGTTACTGGAAGGTTGGGCCCCAGCAATCATTGTATGTTCCGGGTGAATGGTTGAAAAAGGGCGCTAATAAAATTAYGGTTTTTGAATTACTGGACGGTAAACAAAAGAGCATCTCAACTGTAAAAAGCCCAATCCTTGACGAGCTAAATGGATCTGATGTTAGCAAATAGTAACTACCCGCGTTATATCTGGATGGTACTAAAAAGGCAAATGATTTTTCATTTGCCTTTTTAGTACCATCTTTAGTTTTTTACAATCTTATAGATACTTCCCTTTGTATTTCCAGGGCCGGTATCCGGACTGGTTAGTATATAAATTTCGCCTGCCGGATCTTCACCAAACGCGGTTATTTTTAAGTTTTGGGGAATGTTTTGTAATGTAATTCTGCCTCTTTGCCATTTAGTACCTGCTTTTTGCAGATAGAATATCGGCCCCGTCCAGTCAGCAAACAGGTATTTGCTTTTTAATACAGGTACTTGTTGGCCGTTATAAACATAGCCGCCCATTACGCTTATGCCTATTTTATGACTATACTCTGTTATGGGCATGGTAATTCCTTTGATATCACAGCCCGTAGCAGGATTATAACAATGTGTTCCTTCCGTTAATCTCCAACCGTAATTGGCACCCTTTTTAATAATATCAACCTCTTCCCAGTTGTCCTGGCCAACATCGCCGGCAAATAGTTGCCCGGATGTTTTGTCGAAAGAAAACCGGTAGGGGTTACGGAAACCATATGCCCATATTTCAGGCTTTGCATTTTTTCTGCCGACAAAAGGATTGTCTTTTGGAACCAGGTAACCTGTTTTTGTATTAATATCAATACGCAATATTTTACCAAGCCAGGTATTCATTGCTTGTCCGTTACCAAATTCACCATGTTTATCACCCTGGCCGCCGCCATCACCAAATGAAATATATAAATAGCCATCGGGGCCAAATTGTATACAGCCGCCGTTATGGTTTCCAGCCGGCTTATCTGTAGAAAGGATGATCCGGCCGCTATTCGGATCTATCCGGTCTGAACTTGCCGATAACTTATACTCGGCGATAACATCCTGATGATCAAAGTTCGTGGCAGATGCCGGCGCACTGTAAAATACATAGAGTTTTCTATTGGTTTTAAATTGAGGGTGCAGTGCAATTCCTAATAAACCCCGCTCGTCGTAACTATTGCTTAATTGGGGAAGCTTACTGTGC
Source organism: Mucilaginibacter sp. P4_E8 (assembly GCF_056401495.1). Taxonomy (NCBI): domain Bacteria; kingdom Pseudomonadati; phylum Bacteroidota; class Sphingobacteriia; order Sphingobacteriales; family Sphingobacteriaceae; genus Mucilaginibacter; species Mucilaginibacter sp. P4_E8. The sequence goes on along the minus strand of NZ_JBFUJG010000100.1, from coordinate 15,713 downwards.
AGGTCAAGCAAGGGAACATCACTTAGTTTACCATGTTTAATGATTCGTATTTTGCCCGTTTGCTCGGTTATCCAGACATCTCCATTGCCAGGGAAAGCCACATCTGTAGGTGCTTGCAGATTACCGGCAACCTGTTGTACTTTTACAGTTATAGGTGACAGCTCGTCATTTTCATTAATAGATTTGGTTTTGTGGAAAACATAGGAGGAGAGCAGGCACGTCGTAATGCCCAGGACAATAAAGGAAGGAAGTTTTTCCCGAAATATTTTTTTCATAGTGCTTTTTTTGACATTCATTGGTTTAATATTGGGGGTAATTAGTGAATAAAGTCAAACCATAGTGTCCCGGTGATCTGTTTACCGTTAGCCTGGTTTTTCTGGCTTTGTGGCCCCATTACTTCTGCAGGCTGAAATTTGGTGCCAATAGGGCTAATCGCGTTTAAAAAACCTATGTTACCTTCAGGGAAAGCCGGTTCAACATTATTGTTTTCAAGCGCATCCTTCTCCTTTCCCGGATGCAACATTTGCAGATATGTGTTTTTATCAGCAGTATAAACAGTAAACGGCGATTCTTTATTTTCAATCACCACCCAGTTAACTTCCGCATGGTACCCTTTAAATTCGGGATACTTCCAGGTTTCACCGGTAATGGTATTATTGTAGGCCTTATGCCAAATTCCAAATTGCTGCCCCTTCAGCCTGTTTTTCCAAACCCGGTATGGCCCCCGGCCAAGCCATTTCATGCCGGTGATTTTTTCTTCCGGATAATTAAAGGTAATCCCCATAAAATCAGCGGCTCCCTGTTGGGTATATTGATATTCCAGTTTTACAGGTTGCCCGGGTTTAAATGTCCATTTTACTTGTAATGATCCTGCTGTTCCCTCATAAGTAGCGCTAACAATGTATTGCTCCTGAAAAGACTTGTAGTCAAACGCTTTTCGCTCCGTATTAATACCAGCCAAAACAGGCCCTCCCGATAACGAAATGGTGCCGGAGGGTTTAACTACTTTTTGGATATACCCCGTGGCTTTATCAAAATAGTAACCTATGCCCTCGCATTTTATGATGAGCGACTGCGCTGTTTCTTCTGTTTTTATTGCGGATTTAGCTGGCGACGAAATAACTCTTTTCGCGATAACTGCCGGAGTACTGATAGCCCAGCTCCAGGTAAAAATTTCTTTCTTATCCGGGCTGTAAGCTGTAAGATACAGCGCGTCGTTTTTTGACCATAGCAGGGGTAAGGCTAAGTTGAGCATACCTTTTTCACCAGGTTTAAGATCAATCGCTGCAGGCGAGCCTGTTGCTTTTACAATAGGTGCTGTAGTTTTATCATGTGCCGATGGAAATTTAACCAGTTTCCACTTAAATGTACATTGACTAAAGTTGGTAAAAGCATACCTGTTTTCTACAGGAATTTTGCCGGTAAAGTTTTGATCGATTGGCTGTGGGTTAATATAAACAGGCGACCAGATCTCTTTTATAGTATAAAAACTGGCTTCCTTTTCACGATGCGGGCCCACAATGCCATCGGGCGCATGGTTACCATCAGCGTCATATATCCCATTTTTATCTGTGCGGATAATGGCTTCGTCTAAAAATGCCCATATAAAGCCACCCGCCCCGTGCGGATGCTTCATCATCTGGTCCCAAAAATCGTCAAGAGCTGCTCCGGCTCCGCCATCGTATAGCCCGTGCATAAATTCTGTTGGGAAAAACACCTCCTGTCCGATAGCTGCTGCTTTAACCATGTAATTATAATCAGGATAATGTTTAGTATCCGTACCATTGAATTTTTCCCATGGATGTATCACTGTGCGCTTTTGTGGGTCATATAAGGCATAATCATTATCTAAACCCCTGTTCCAGCCCCCTTCGTTACCGTTGTCCCAAAAAACAATGGATGGATGATTTACATCACGTACCACCAGTTCCTTAACCAGTTTATGACCAACTATGGTATCATATTTAGCTTGCCAGCCGGTTAGTTCATCCAGTACATATAAACCTAAGGAATCACAGACATCAAGGAAATCACGATCAGGAGGGTAGTGCGACATGCGCACCGCGTTCATATTCATTTGTTTCATCAGCCTCACATCCATTAAGTGAATATTGCGGCTTAGGGTACGGCCGGTTTCGGGCCAAAAGCTATGGCGGTCACTGCCTTTCATTATTATTTTGGCTCCGTTTACATAAAATCCGTCATTAGTTCGCAGCTCAACCGTACGGAATCCAAATTTTTGCTTAACGCTATGAATAATGCCCTGCTTGTTTTTTATAGTGACAATAACCTGGTATAAGTTAGGAAATTCCGCACTCCACAATAAGGGCCTGTTGAAATTGTTTTTTAGTTCCTGATATTCCTGAGTGGTGTCTGCTTTAACAGCAAATGGCTTATCTATATTTTCACCGTTTGTTTTTTGTACCTGTGCTTCAATTGTTTCGTCGCCCTTTAAATTTTGCGGATATACGTCCAGTTGGAAAGATCCGTCGGCTTTTGCATTTACCGCCATCCTGTCAATAAAAGTTGCGGGAACAACTTCCAGGTAAACCGGACGAAAAATGCCACCGAATACCCAAAAATCACTGTTTTTACGTTCAGCATCATTCACAGATGCATTTGCTGATGTTTTATCAACAGTTACTTCCAGTAAGTTTTTGTCATTGGGTTTAAGCAGATTGGTTATATCATATTTAAAACGATAAAAGCTTCCCTGGTGTAGCGGCCCGGCCTGCTTACCATTAATCATTACTTTAGTATCCGTCATTGATCCCTCAAAAACTATAAATACTTTTTTGTTCTGCCATCTTTCGGCAAAAAACTCATGCTTGTAAAGCCCCTGTTCGTTGGTTTTTACTTTATCATGGCCATAATTATAGCTGCCAAAGCCTTGCAATTCCCAGTTGGAGGGTACCGCGATTTTTGTCCATTTGCCGCTGTTTCTTCCACCGGTACAATAAAAATCCCATGGTATGGTATGATCCTTATCTGTTCCTGACAGATATTTAACAATGGTTTCCTGCGAAAACGCATGGAAACAGATCACCGTGAACAATAACAGCAAAAGTTTTTTTTTCATGATTATTTATCAGACAAATCAGTAACATAGGTTTTTCAAGTTGCTGGGGTAGCTGGCAACTCGGTTAATTTTTTTGTGAAGATAACTTTTCTGCGTGATGAACAAGACGGGTTCTTGCTCTGTTTTTTCATTTTTATTTTAGTGGTTCTTATTGCACGTTTGGTCTTTTCAAGCTTATTCTACGCCTCTGTAAGCGTTAGCTGTTGGTTTATTCAAAGCAAATTGTTTATGAAGCAAAAAGCTTCGTAACTAAATACTTGAAAAGTTGTCTAAATAACTAAATTGCTTATAATCAAGCTTAAGGCTTGCTTTGTTTCTCTATTTAAATAAATAACAGTAATCATGACAACAAAAGAAACTTTTAGCCTGCATGGCGAAAACCTGTTGAAAAAAGTAAAGGAATTAATAGCGGAAGGAAATGTAACCCGTATTACAGTAAATGATAAAACTGGTAAGGAGTTGATAACTTTTCCATTGACTATTGGTGTGGTTGCGGCGGTGTTTGCACCTGTTTTCGCGGCGGTTGGCGCATTCGCGGCATTTGTAGGAGAATGTAGTATTACCGTTGAGCGGGAACCTAAAGTGGAGGACGACCATCCGTTAAAATAATCCTACATGCGTGGCGTGTTGGGATATCGATTTTTAGTTAGTCACTATTGGTATGCGTTTGTTTTAGCTAACATAATCACTGTTGGGTGATAATTATGGCAAACGTTACTAATCTGCTATTATTAGTTCTATTTCATGAGCTCTAAAAACTTCTTTATCTTTTTCCTCAACGCCGCCGTCGGTTATAATATAATTGATGAGAGACAAAGCTCCTAAGCTGGCGAATGCGCTTTTACCAAATTTTGTAGAGTCGGCTACCAAATAGGTAGTTTCTGCTGCATCAATCATCGCTTTTTTTACAACCAGATCGCTAATACTGGGATAGGTTAAACCAGCCTTTAAAGAGAGACCCGCAGTTGCCAGGAATAATTTTTGAACATTAATCCCCTTAAAAAAATCGGCCGCTTTTTGGCCGGTTAAGGATAAGGTAGGGGGTTTAAATTCCCCGCCGGTCATAATAACCTCAATATCAGGTTCTGCCCCTAACATCAAAGCAATATTCAACGCATTGGTAATAACAGTTACATGCCGGTTACCTTTTAACTTTTTAGCTATCTCCGTAGTGGTTGAACCGGAATCAAGTATTATGGTATCTCCGTTTTCAATAAATTCCATGCATTTAGTAGCAATGAGCTCTTTTTTATCTAAATTCTCATGGTTAGCTACTGAAAATGAGCTTACCTGATCTTTAATATTTTTTAAAAAAGCGCCCCCGTGCTCCCGGATCAGCAAGCCATCTTTCTCCAGTTTTTCTAAATCCTGCCTAACGGTTACCTCAGTAACCTTAAAGATTTTTGCAAGGTCTGTAACCTTGGCCGAGCCATCCTCTTTTAAAAGATCCAGGATTTTATCCCTTCGTTGATTTGCAAGCATTTTTATTCTTTGATTTTTCAAAGATATATAATTGAACCAATGAAAAGCAAAACAAATAAATCGAAATAAAGCACAAATTAATCAGTTGGTAATTTCAAAAAGTAGATGAATTATGAAAAAGGTGATTTATTGAGTAAAAAATCAAAAGTTTAATCTATAAAACGAAAACATAGTATAGTAATATGATAATAAAGTATAGTATATAATCTTTGTTTTGTTTGTTTTTTCTTTTTTTATTTTCTATTTTGGCTTTCCAAAGTTGGGAATGCGTATTGTGCCGTTTTTCCTGATTGAACCAATTATAAAGTATAATAAGTTGCTTGTTGGTAACCATGCTTTTTATAGTTACCGAACTATATTATAAAAAAACAAAAAATGAATAATAAAACAACCCTGGGTGTAATTATCGGTAACCGTGATTTTTTTCCGGATCGTTTAGTTTCGGAGGCCCGTACCGATATTATAGCCCTGTTTGATAAGCTTAACATTACACCCATTATGCTGGATGAGCAAGAATCCAAGCTTGGCGGTGTCGAAACCTTCAGGGATGCGCAACGGTGTGCCGATTTGTTTAGAAAGCATCAGGATGACATCAGCGGCATCATCGTATTTCTGCCCAATTTTGGCGACGAACGAGGTGTAGCCGAAACCATTAAACTCTCAGGCCTTACGGTGCCTGTGCTGGTACAAGCCTATCCCGATGAACTCAACAAGCTGGATGTTGCCCGTCGCCGCGATTCCTGGTGCGGCAAAATATCGGTTTGCAATAATTTTTACCAGTACGGTATTAAATACACGCTTACCAATAGTCATGTAGTGCATCCTTCGAGCCCGCAATTCAGTGAAGACCTGTTGAATTTTGTGGCGGTGTGTCGCGTGGTAAAAGGCCTGCGCAAAGTTCGTATAGGCGCGGTAGGTGCCCGTCCGGGTGGTTTTAACACGGTTCGTTACAGCGAGAAGATCTTGCAGCGCAATGGCATATCGGTAACTACGGTTGATCTTTCAGAGATCCTGGGCAACGCCAATAAATTAACCAAAGACGATGCCGAAGTAAAAGCGCACTTAGATAAAGTTTTGGCATATGCGCCTAAGGGTAAAACACCCGACGAAGCGTTGATACAAATTGCCAAACTTGATGTGGTGCTTAATCATTTTATGCAGGAAAACTCACTTGACGCTACTGCTATACAATGCTGGACCTCGCTGCAAAAAAACTATGGCTGCAACGTTTGCACCAGCATGAGCATCATGAGCGAAAATATGCTGCCAAGTGCCTGTGAGGTTGATGTAACCGGCACGCTCACCATGTATGCTATGCAGCTGGCGTCAGGTTCGCCAAGCGCCCTGGTTGATTGGAATAACAACTATGCAGATGATGAAAACAAATGTGTACTGTTCCATTGCGGCAATTGGGCCAAATCATTTTTACCCGATATCGAGATCAGCAACGCGCCTATTTTGGGTACAACCGTTGGGGTAGAAAATACTTATGGTGCATTATCCGGTCGTACACCGGCATCTCCTTTAACGTATGGACGCATCAGTACTGATGACCCCAAAGGAGTTATCAAAGCCTATTTTGGCGAGGGTAATTTAACGGATGACGCGCTGAATACTTTTGGAAACCGGGCCGTTGCTCAGATTCCCGATCTACAGGGACTGATGCAATATGTTTGCCGTAATGGCTTTGAGCATCACGTGGTCATGAATGCTTCAAAAACAGCAGGTATACTGAAAGAGGCGCTGGGTAATTATATGGGTTGGGAAATCTATCAACACGGATAAATATGATGACTGAAAAGGAATTGATCGCGAAGTCTGTCAAGTATCGCAAAAAGATCCTCAAATATATTGTTGGGGCCAAAGCCGGCCATACCGGGGGAAGCCTTTCGTGTGTTGATATATTAAACGTTTTATACAACAGCGTTTTAAATGTATCGCCAGAAAATTTTACATCGCCAGATAGGGACAGGTATATCCAAAGCAAGGGCCATTGTGTAGAAGCATTATATGTAGTACTTGCTGATAAAGGCTTTTTCCCTGAAGATGATCTAAATACCCTATGCCAGTATAAATCACATTATATAGGTCACCCTACGCGTAAAGTGCATGGCGTTGAACAAAATACAGGTGCTTTAGGTCATGGGCTTCCTATCAGTGTAGGAACCGCCCTTGCCGCCAAAATGGATGATAAAGATTATCATGTTTTTACGCTTTTAGGCGATGGCGAACTGCCCGAAGGCTCCAATTGGGAAGCGGCCCTCACCGCCGCGCATTATAAGTTGGATAATCTTTGCGCCATTATAGATAATAACAAGTTGCAGATCACCGGCGCCAACGCTGATGTTTGTAATACCTACCCCATTAATTCCAAATTTGAAAGCTTTGGCTGGGCGGTAAAGGAGGTTGACGGACATGATATTAAAGCGCTTAAGGAAGCCTTTGCTGAGTTGCCTTTTGAAAAAGGGAAGCCCAGTCTTATTATAGCACATACTATAAAAGGCAAGGGGGTAAGTTTTATGGAGAACAGTGTAAAATGGCATCATGGCGTACCCGATAAAGAGCAATATGAAACCGCTATTGCGGAGCTGGATGGAATAATGACCGGTGTAAATTAAACAGATCATGGGAGCAGTAATTGAAAATACTACGATAAACGGCAAACCTAACCAGGATATATTTTCGGCTACTTTGCAGGACCTGGCCACTCATGACAAGAGCATTGTGGCCGTTACCAGCGATTCAAGAGGCTCTGGTAAGCTGGTTAAATTCGGCATCGATCTTCCTGACCAAATTGTAGAGATAGGTATTGCCGAACAAAACCTGGTTGGCGTAGCCGCGGGACTGGCTTCGGCGGGTAAAAAGGCATTTGCCGTTTCGCCGGCTTGCTTTTTAACCGCAAGAGCCCTGGAACAAATTAAAAATGATGTGGCCTACTCCAATAATCCGGTAAGGCTTATTGGCATAAGCGCAGGGGTTAGTTATGGCGCGCTGGGTTCAACCCACCATAGCTTGCATGATTTCGCAGTACTGCGCACCATCAATAACCTGATCATCGCGGCACCCGCTGATAATTTTGAAACCCGCGAAGCAGTCAAACAAGCAGTACTACTTAATCAGCCGCTGTATTTACGTTTTGGTAAAAAGGCCATGGCTACACTAACCGAGGATGAAAGCATTGGTTTTGAATTTGGCAAAGGGCGTGTGATTAAGGAAGGTAATGACCTTACCATTATCGCCACAGGTGAAACAGTTTACCCCGCTTTGCAGGCTGCCGAAAAACTGGAACAGGAGCAGGGCATCAAAGCTACCGTGGTAAGCATGCACACTGTTAAACCGCTTGATGCTCAATTGGTATTACAGCTTGCAGAAAAAACCGGGGCCATCATCACGGTAGAAGAGCACAGCATTTACGGTGGTTTAGGAGAGGCCTGCGCTTCATTATTATTAGCTAACGGCTATAATAAACCATTTAAAATAATGGGCATACCTGACGAATACACGGTTACAGGTTCGCAAACAGAAATATTTAATCACTACGGCTTGTCGGCAGATGGGATTGCGCTGGCCGTAACAAAAATGCTTGTAAAACAATGAAATAACCTATTACTATAACAACCTAAATTATGAGATACCTTAAAGTATTGCTGTTGTTGGTTTTGGTTTTTGCCGGTTGTAAAAACCGGTCCGATTCGGCAAGGCAAAAAAAGATGGCCATTATTGTGTCAACATTAAACAATCCCTGGTTTGTTTTTTTGGCGCAAACGGCGGCCGCGCAAGCAAAAACGCTGGGCTATGAATCTAAAATATTCGATTCACAGAACAATACCGCGTTGGAGACCGACCATTTTGAAAATGCCATCGCCTCAGGCTATAGCGCTATTTTGTTTAATCCTACCGATGCTAATGGCTCTGTGGTAAATGTATTGAAGGCCAAAAAAGCAGGTGTACCCGTATTTTGTATGGATAGGGAAGTGAATACTGCCGATGGCGCTACCTCACAAATCTTATCAGACAGTTACTCGGGCAGTGTATCTCTCGGTAAATATTTTGTGCAAACCATGCATAAAAAAGGCAATTATGTTGAATTGTTAGGCTTAGTAGCCGACAACAATACCTGGAGCCGTTCCAAAGGGTTCCATAGTCTGGTTGATTACTATCCCGGTTTAAAAATGGTTGCCCAGCAAAGCGCCGATTTTGACCGCAATAAAGCCATGGAAGTAATGGAATCCATACTACAGGCACACCCCGATATTGATGCAGTTTTTTGTGGTAATGATGCTATGGCCATGGGCGCTTACCAGGCATTGGTTGCGGCGGGTAAGGCAAACCGTGTTAAGGTGTTTGGTTTTGATGGTGCCGAGGATGTGGTACAAGCCATTAAGGAAAATAAAATTTCGGCTACGGGCATGCAGTTCCCTAAAGTGATGGCACAAACCGCCGCAAACTATGCCGATGAATATTTTAAAGGCAGGCGCGATTTTCCTAAAAAAATTCCCGTTGCTGTTGAACTGGTTACCAGCGACAATATAAACGACTATATAGCTTACGGAAAAAAAGATTAGCCATGGCAAAAAAAGCAGTTAAATATCTTGTGGCTATTATTGTGGTTGTTTTCCTGGCCTGGAACTCCGTTTACTTTAAAAAGCTGAACGAAGTTAAGGCATCTGCGGTAAAACAATTTAACGCGACTGCCTATGCCCGCAGCTATGTGGATAAGCAGCTTCTGCCGTCGGTTGGCAAAGCTCCGGAAATTGATCAATTGTTAATCCAATTGAAAAGCAAACCCGACAGCGCTTTCAAACTATACTCACACGCTTTGGATATCGGTAATATCCGTTTTTTTATGACCTCGGGGCAAGGCACGGTTACCTCCGTTGATGAAAATGAGGTTTGCCTGCTTACCCCCAATAAACAAACCATTAAAATAGCCACCGAATACATTTTTGGGAATGCTTTGCGCGATGCGCCGGGTATTATCAACATTAATGATTTTACCAACACTATGGATCTGAACAATGTATCGGCGGAGGTAAATAAAATTGTAAGAAATGAGATAGTCCCGTCCTTTAAAAGCAAAGTTAAAAAAGGCAGTACGGTAACTTTTGCCGGGGCATTTGAGCTTAACCAGGAACACATAAACCTAAATAAGATTGAAATTATACCGGTATCATTAAAAACAGCCAATTAGTGTTAGCAGCAGAAAATATATGCAAAAGATTTTCGGGTGTAACCGCGCTTGAAAATGTGAACCTGACGCTTGCCGCCGGAAAAGTAACAGCTATTATTGGCGAAAATGGCGCGGGTAAATCAACATTGATGAAAATACTTTCGGGTGTGTATGATGATTACGAGGGCAATATTATTTTTAAGGGAAACACTGTACGTTTTAAAAACACCCGTGAGGCTCAACATGCCGGTATCGCCATTATTCACCAGGAACTTAACCTGGTGCCTCATCTTACCATAACCGAAAACTTATTTTTAGGCCGGGAGCTAACCAATAGCTGGGGTATGCTTGATAAAAAAGCCATGCGCCTGCGAACCGCAGAACTGTTGCAAAGGCTTAAGCTATCAGTAAACGCCGACTGTATAATTGCCGATTTGAAAGTGGGCCAGCAGCAGGTGGTTGAAATTGCCAAAGCACTGCTTTATGATGCCGAAGTGATCATTATGGATGAACCAACCTCCGCCATTAGTGAAAGCGAAGTGGAGGTGCTGTTTGAGAATATTACCAACTTAAAAAGCCAGGGTAAAGCCATTGTTTATATTTCGCATAAGCTGAACGAACTGTTTAAAATAGCTGATCATTACACCGTTTTGCGCGATGGAAAAACCATTGAAAGCGGCGAAATGAAAGATATAACGCATGATATGCTTATCCATAAAATGGTTGGCCGGGAGGTTGATGTTGTGCGCAACAGCAATGCGGTCATTGCCAAAAACGTACTGCTAAAAGTTGACGGTCTTTGCCTTAACAAACCCGGTAACGAGCAAAAACAACTGTTAAAAAACATTTGCTTTGAACTTTACAGCGGCGAGATCCTGGGCATATTTGGCTTAATGGGCGCAGGGCGTACCGAGCTAATGGAGGCACTGTTAGGTATGCACCCGGAACTTACCAAAGCGGCTATCACGCTCAATAATCAACCTGTTAAATACAAATCTGCGGCTGAGGCTATCAAGGCCGGTATGGCGCTGGTACCCGAGGACCGTAAAAAGGATGGCTTGGTTTTAGGTTTGGATGTAAAAACCAATATCAGCCTGAGTTCGCTTGATAAAATGCAAAGTGTGGGGCTCATCAACAACAAAGCCGAGCTGGAACTGGCTCACAAGTACATAAAAGCATTAAAAATTAAAACGCCATCTGAAAAGCAAACGGTTAAAAATTTAAGCGGTGGCAATCAGCAAAAAATTGTTATTGCCAAATGCCTGGCCACACAGCCCAAAGTACTGATGCTTGACGAGCCAACCCGAGGGATAGATATTAATGCCAAAAATGAGATCTATAAGTTGATTGCAGAACTGGCCGCATCTGGGTTGGGCATCATCATGGTATCGTCTGAACTACCTGAGATCATGGCGGTAGCCGACAGGATACTGGTAATGGCCGATGGCGCCATAACCGCTACGTTTAACTCAGGCGACGCAACCGAAGACAACATACTTAAAGCAGCGATAGCTGATATAAATTAAAAAGCTAACTAATGATTTTAACACAACACCGTACGCAACTGGCTAAATTTCAATCACTCATAGCGCTGATACTGCTTTGTATAGGCATCAGCCTCATGTCTGACAAGTTTTTAACCGTTGATAATGTCTGGAACGTGATGCGGCAGATCTCGGTTAACATCTGCATCTCCGTTGGGATGACGCTGGTGGTGCTGACATCGGGCATTGATCTTTCGGTAGGGTCGGTGCTGGCATTTTGCGGTGCAATTACTGCCGGGCTATTAAAATTTGGCATTGAACTGCCCGCTAATAATTTATACATCGGCTTTACGCTGTTAGGAGCTATACTGGTGGGTTTAGTGGTGGGCGCACTGCTGGGTTTATTTAACGGTTGGACAGTTACCCGCTTTAAAGTGCCACCATTTGTAGCTACGCTGGCCATGCTCACCATTGCCCGGGGCCTAACGCTCCTGTGGACCAAAGGCTTCCCTATATCTAACCTTGGTGATAGTTTTGCATATATAGGTACCGGCTGGTTTTTAGGTATTCCGCTGCCCGTATGGATCTCGGCGGCAGTTATTGTATCAGCTGTTGTTATCACCCAGAAAACTGCCTTGGGCAGGTACATTTATGCCATTGGAGGAAACGAACACGCGTCAAAGCTTTCGGGTATCAACATCAACAAAGTAAAGCTTATTGTTTATTCCATAGCCGGGATACTGGCCGCGGTAGGAGGTATCATGGTAACCTCCCGGTTAGATTCGGCACAGCCAAACGCCGGTATTAGTTACGAGCTCGATTCTATTGCTGCCGTGGTTATTGGCGGCACTTCCTTATCTGGTGGTCGTGGAACTATTATGGGTACTGTGCTGGGCGCCATTATTATTGGCGTACTGAACAACGGACTGGTATTACTTAATGTATCACCCTTTTGGCAGCAGGTTGTTAAGGGGGGAGTTATACTTTTAGCGGTAATTATTGATAAAGCCAATTCAAAGAATGATTAACAATTACATACTCGCGGTTGACCAGGGTACCAGCAGTACCAAATGCATCATTTTTGATCATCATGGTAAAGTTGTAGCCAAAGCTTCCGAGCCTCTTAAAACGCATTATTTACCAGGCGGTTTTGTTGAACAGGTACCTGGGGCTATTTATCAAAATGTACTCGATGCGGTAAAAAACTGTCGTGACACGTTTACATCGGCAGGAGGCAATTTAGCTGATATCCGTTGTTGCGGCATATCAAATCAACGCGAAACCTTTATAGTTTGGGACAAGACCGGCAAGCCGCTGTACAACGCGGTTGTTTGGCAATGCAAACGCTCGGTAGCTGTTTGCGATGAGCTCAAGGAACAAGGTTTAGAACAATTGATAAAAGAAAGAACCGGGCTTATCATCGATCCATACTTTTCGGGCACTAAACTGATATGGCTATACCAAAACAATGCCGGGGTTAAGCAAGCCATTGATAATGGCGAAGCTTATTTTGGCACGGTTGATACGTGGCTGCTTTATAAACTAACCAACGGCAAGGTTTACAGTACCGATCATACCAACGCGTCTCGCACTTTATTTTTCAACCTTAAAACACTGAGTTGGGATGATGAAATCTTAAATGAGTTTGGGCTGTCGGGATTGAATTTACCACAGATTAAACCCTCATCATCATTTTACGGCATATCAGATTTTGGGGGTTTGTTTAATACACCCCTAAACATAACAGCCATGATAGGCGATTCGCATGCAGCCGCTTTCGGGGAGGGTTGTTTTGAATCCGGAACGGCGAAGGCTACACTGGGTACAGGCTGTTCTATCCTGATGAATATTGGTGACAAGGCTACCAGTTCGGCCAATGGCATGGTTACTACCATTTGCTGGAGCACCGAAGAACGTGTTGATTATGCTTTGGAAGGTGTTATCGTATCATGCGGAGCAACTATTGAATGGTTGAAAAATGAACTTGGCCTGTTTACCGAAAGCAGCCAGACGGAACTGATGGCTGCCAGCGTGCCTGATAATAATGGCGTTTACCTCATCCCCGCATTTAGCGGTTTGGGAGCTCCGCATTGGGATATGAACCGAAAAGCAGAAATCATAGGGCTAACCTTTGATTGTAATAAAAATCATATTGTAAGGGCCGCTCTTGAGTCTATCCCTTTCCAGATCAAGGATGTTATTACCGCGATGGAAACCGACACCGGGATAGCATTGGTAAAGCTAATGGTTAACGGTGGCATAACAGCCAATCACTTTGTTTTGCAGCTAATAGCCGATGTGTTGAAATGTGAGCTTGTTAAACAGGATATGCCAGATGTTTCAGCATTGGGCGCGGCTTACTTAGCCGGTTTAAAGGGCGGTATATTTAAAAGCCTGGACGATATTAACAACCTGAAAAATGCACCCATGAGCTTTAGGCAGACACATGCGGAAAACAACATGCAGCAATATTATGAGGAATGGCAATCGCACATGAAAAAGGGTCAATAATTAATAAGCATGAAATTGAGCATTAACACCACCGGTAAAAAGACAAGCTACATGCAAAGATGCATTTCTATTGCCGCTCATTTTTTAGTTGGTTTATTATGCTTAATGAATTGCCGTGCGGCAGATATTCCCAAAATTGGGCGCTGGGGGCGTTACGAAATAACACTAAAAGGTCCGGCTACCGGCAACCCTTATACCGATGTTACATTAAAGGCAACGTTTTCCAAAGGTGCGGATAAGGTAACTGTAAATGGTTTTTATGACGGAAATGGTGTGTACAAGATCAGGTTCATGCCTGCAAAATCCGGGGTATGGAATTATGTTACCATTAGCAATTCGGCTTCATTAAAAAACAAGCAAGGTTTATTTCAATGTGTACCGGCTACCGGCAGTAACCATGGCATGGTGAAGGTATGGAACACGTACAATTTTAAGTACGATGATGGCAAAGTGTTCTATCCCTTCGGAACCACCGCTTACGCATGGACACACCAGGGTAAAGATCTGGAACAACTTACCCTGAAAAGTTTAAAAAACGCGCCTTTCAACAAAGTGAGGATGTGCGTTTTTCCGAAGTATTACAACTATGTAACCAACGAGCCGGAGTTTTATCCTTACCAAAGAATATCCTCATCAAAAGGCAATGATGGCAGGGTGAAATTTATATGGGACTTTAAAAAGTTCAATCCGGCATTTTTCAAGCACCTCGAAAAAAGGATTGATGATCTGAACGCTTTAGGGATACAGGCCGATGTAATCATTTTTCATCCTTATGATAAAGGACATTGGGGCTTTGATAGCATGGGAAAAGCTAATGACCTTTTTTACATCAAATACCTAATTGCAAGGTTAGCATCTTTTCGTAATGTGTGGTGGTCAATGGCCAATGAGTTTGATTATATCAGGAGCAAACCCCGCGATGCATGGGATGCTTATTCAGCCGCTGTGGTGACTAATGACCCCTATCGTCACTTATGCTCCATACACAACGGCAGCGTTTATTATGATAACTGGAAATCCTATTTCACCCATGTAAGCATCCAGAATGGCTCGCCGGTTGAAGATTTTGGGCGGGCGGTGCTATTGCGTGACGTTTACTTTAAGCCGGTAATTTATGATGAAGTATGTTATGAGGGTAACCTGCCTTTAAGGTGGGGTAATTTAACCGGGCAACAAATGACCGAAGCCGTATGGCAGGGCATTATTGCAGGCACCTACGTTACCCATGGCGAAACCATAAAAACTAAAGGCGATACCATTTTTTGGGCAAAGGGTGGTGTATTTAAAGGCGAAAGTCCGGCTCGCATAGCCTTTTTAAGAAACATTATGGAGCAGGGCCCTGGTCCGCTAAAACTGGCTGATCCGTGGAAAGATAACCAGACAGCACAAACAGACAGTACTTACTATTTAATCTATTTCGGCAAACAGGAGCAAAAAGAATGGCGGTTTAGCCTGCCTAAAAAGAATGGACCTCCGGCCGGTACCAAATTTAAGGTAGATATTATTGATACCTGGAACATGACCATCACCTCGCTTAGTGATGTTTTTGAAACCGCGGCTCCCAACGAATACCGGATTTACGATATACATGATAAAAAAGTTAGCCTGTCTGGTAATGCGTACATGGCCCTGCGCATTACACAAATAAAGTAATGCATAAATAACAAGCAAACTCAATCAATAAAATAACAGAAGATAAACAATACAATATCGCTATCACAAAACATATATAACACACATTAAATAACCGTAATTAAAAAAACTGGCTATGTATAAGTCAAACACTGATTTATCAATCATTGTACATGATATTGCGCTGCACAATAATGAGCAGGCATACAAGCAGTTATTTAATACGCTTTTTGGCCCGTTAAAACGTTTCGCGGCATCTATCATAAAGTCAAATGAGCTGGCCGAAGAAATAGCAGGCGACGTAATGATCACACTCTGGCGCAACCGTATCCGGTTACTCAACATTCAGAATATA
>NZ_JBFUJG010000099.1:0-19687 GCF_056401495.1 Mucilaginibacter sp. P4_E8 | reverse complement strand
CTTTAAAAATTTATATTGTATATAGATTTAATTGGATTGGTTATGGCAAACTGGGATGAACTTAATAAAGAATTTGATGGGGTATTAGAAAAAATTTCTGATCAGGATTGGAATAATTGGGCTGAAAATAGAGAGCGTAAAAAAGCTATGCGACGTCAACTATTAGAACTAAAAGCTAAAATACATTCCATTAAACTATCTCTTGACAAGAATATCACTAACCCTATATGCAAGCCAGTTGAAAAGATAGAATTTAGCTACACCTCTGTTAAGTTTGATTATAAAACATTTAGAAAAATTGCTACAAAAGCATCTAAGGGTAATAACATACCAATTGCAGCCTAAAATATGACAATTTCACCTTCGCTAAGTTATTTAGGGTTTGAAGTATTAAAAGCTGTTTTTGATAGAGGAGATTTTGATAAATTCAGTAGCGAGGCAGATTTTATAGTAAATGTTCAATTAAGTAATATTGTTAATAAAGAAAACAAAAACGATTTTGTTACTAATTTTATAATTACAATTACCCATCCCGAATTTGAGTTATTTAATTTTCAGGTAGAAGCTTTTGGAAAATTTTATATAAATGGTGAAGTTGACGAAAAAACGTATTTTAATTTCAGTGAAATTAGTGCGCCCTCCATTGTATATCCTTATTTAAGGGCTTATATTTCCACAGTAGCAATACAAAGTGGATTAAATCCTCTTTTTATACCTCCGCTTAATTTTATAAATAAAAGAAGTCAAAACAGCAGTCAATTAGAGGGATAATTAAGTCTATTACTTATAGACCTACTCTATACTTTTCTTACAGGCCTTTTTTCAAAACTTTACACCCTCTTAAAGTAAAAATTTTATTTCGATGGGTTAAACTACGGGATAATTTCCATTATTTTAGATAATGTTGCACAATTTGTTTTAAACGATACTCATGCCTGTTACAATACCGGTATCAGATAAAGACTGTCTGCATAAGGCAGTCTTTTTATTTATAAACCCAGCACCCTATTCCATATCTTTTCGTCCACCAAAACGCCCTCCTCCAAGTTCTTCTTTCTGGTTAATAAAGTATTTTCGCCCGGATAGGAAATTGTACCACCCTCATGCTCCGGGGTACTTGTTTTGGTATAAGCTATGATCTCTTCAATCAATGCAGCAGTTTGCTCATCACTGTTAGGTTTTATGCAGATAAACACTTGGGAGATGCCCGCCTCATTGCCACTTTTGGTGATCCTGGCAGTGGAGTTACCGCCGCTTAATATGGTGGCCAGCAGATCAAGCACCAATGAAAGCCCCGAGCCTTTCCAGAAACCAACCGGCAACAAACGTTCTGATTGTAAAATGGCCGTGGCGTCGGTACTTAAATTCCCGCCTTTATCATAACCACCCGGTAAAGGCAGGGGCTCATTTTTTGATTGATATTGCATTAACTTACCCACCGCGTATTGTGATATGGCCATATCAAGCACCACATGCCCATTTTTGCGCGGTACCGCAATAACCAGCGGATTATTCCCCAAACGCGGGTCAAGGCCACCCCAGGGTGGCAGGTTGGCAATAGTATTGGTAAAACAAATGCCAATGTAGCCAGCTTCCGCGGCTTGCCAGCCGTAGGTGCCCCCGCGCATCCAGTGATTGGTGTTTTTTATGGCTACGCAGCCTATACCATTATCTTTGGCCAGTTCAATAGCTCTGTTCATGCAAAAACCGGCATTAAGCATCCCCGGACCAAAGTTGCCGTTCCATTGTTCAATTGCTCCAAAGCCACCCTCTTTTGAAGGTTCTGCCCCGGGTTTCACCAATCCATCTTTTACGTGCTGTACAAAAACCGGGAAACGGTTCAGGCCGTGGGTGTATACGCCATCCCTGCTGTTCTCAGCAAAAATAGTGGCGCATTTTTCGGCCCGGTCATCTGTAAAATAAAGGTTGGTTAGTATTCGTTTAAATTCGGCCTTCAGTTTTTCAAAAGGTATACGCATGGCAGATAAGTAAAAGTGAAAAATCAAAAGTAAAAATTAAATACCCTGATTTTGATTTTTTGTATCTTACTTTTGATTTATAACAAGCCTTGAATACGATGTTAAAATAATTTCATTTTAAAAGAGTTATTATTACATCCTGGTTGCCAACTAATAACCGGGAATTTTTATTTTTGCGGGCATACTTTCAATGAAAAATAAAATCCCATTACTATTTATTTTAAGCTTAATTATCATTAACCTGCTCAGCGGTTCGTGTAAAAAGGATATCAACAGCAATATCCCCCACCTGTTAACAAACGGCGTTTGGGAGCTGGCAACTCTTCAGGTTACTAATTATGTAGGTGATACGCAGATATCAATTGATACATTGAATACCAATTGTGATTCAACACAATTATTCACCTTTAATGCTAACAATACCTGTACTTATACAAATTTTGATTGCCTGGCTCAAACAACAACCGGCACATGGACGTTTACAGCCAACAGACTTTACTTTATGTCAGACATGGTTTGTAAAGATACTATAGCGGGGGGCGCGGAAAGCACCACTAAACCGTTTGAAAATACCCAGATATTTAATTTAGGCACCTACTCTATGGTATTACAAACAGGCGATGTACAGCCTAATTATTCATCAACCAAAAAGCGAAGAATAGTGAGATATGGATTTATCAAACGAAAAGCATTAATTGAAGAATAGGGAGATATGGGTTCATGAAACAAAAAGCATTAATTAATTAATACCAATTAAAATAAGTAAAATTTTATATTTGGATTATCGTAAAATGGTTTGTTATTATAAAATTACCAGGAGTATACATCAAACCAATATAAATAAATCGCTCCGGGTAACATCATCACCTTTGAAAAGCAACTAATTTTAATGAAGAAACGAATTGCCATTTTTGCTTCGGGTTCAGGGTCAAATGCCCAAAAGTTAATGGAGCATTTTAAACGAAATGCCGATGCCGAAGTAGTGCTGATATTGACCAACAACCCACAGGCTTACGTATTACAACGGGCCGACAACTTCGAAGTTCCATCGCATATATTTACCCGGCATGAATTTTATGATAGTGATGATGTGATCAGACTGCTTAAAAACCTGCAGGTCGACCTCATTGTTTTAGCCGGTTTTTTATGGCTCATCCCCGCATCGTTACTAAAAGCTTTCCCCAATAAGATCATTAACCTGCACCCGGCGCTCCTACCCAAATATGGTGGCAAAGGTATGTATGGCGATCATGTGCACAAAGCTATACTCGAAGCTAAAGAAGAAGAAGGTGGCATTACCATCCATTTTGTGAACGAGCAGTTTGACGAAGGCGAGATCATCCATCAATCAAAATTTAAGATAGAACCCGGTGATAACCTGGAAATGATAAAATTTAAAGGCCAGCAGTTAGAACATCACCACTTCCCTAAAGTTGTTGAAGCTTTATTGAAGAAGATGAAGAGCTGACCGCTGATTTTTTTGATTACGTTGATTGCGCTGATTTTCTGAACCTTGATTGGCTTGATTTAAGGATTTCCTGATTCTTGTATCACACATCTTGATTCCTTCTGTCTATTAAAAATTAGTGCTTAACGAAACCCCGTAAGTGCGGGGGTTACCTAAGTGCGATGCGCCAAAATCATAGGCATAGTCAATATATTTTTTGTTGGCTATATTGCTTTCCCATAAAAACAGGCTGAAGTTTTTGGTMTCGACACCCAGTCTTGCATTAAATTTACTGTAAGCTTTTTGCTCAATCTGGTTGGCAAGATCAAAATACTCATTACCCAGGTAACGCCATTCGCCGCGGGCTACCAGCTTTACCTTTTGCGGTCCGCCCAGGTCATAACCATATTGCACGRCCAGCATCGAGGTTACATTGGGTGTATACACCTGGCGGTTGCCTTTTAAGTCAACTATTTCGCCATTGTTGCCTACAGCCAGATCGGTATAGCGGGCATGGGTGTAGCCAAAATTGTAGTCAAATGCCAGGCCTTTTACCGGGGTAGCGCTTAGTTCAAGTTCCACACCCTTACTGTTAAGCTTGCCGGCATTTTTGGTAACGGTAATGGCATCGGGCAGTATTAAGGTTGGTACCTGCGCATCGGTAACACGGGTATAAAAAGCGGCTATGTTTACACGCAGTTTGTTATCCAAAAAACTGTTCTTTGATCCTATTTCATAATTATTACTATACTCCGGCTTAAAGGTGTACAATGGTGGCTGCGAAGGGTCTGATGACAATTCGGTAATACCACCTGCCCTAAACCCACGGCTGTAACTGGCGTACAGGTTATTATTGGCCGACAGATGGTAGGCAATACTCAGCTTTGGTGAGAAAGCTTTAAAATGGGCCTTTGAAGAAGTATCTGACCGGGTAACTATGGCATCCTGACCATCGGGCTGAAACTGGCCCAGTATATTTTCTTTTTTATGCTCATAATCATACCTTAAACCAGCGGTAACATCCCATTGGGGGCTAATGGTATAGGTAACCTGCCCGTAAACCGCGACACCAAAGTTCCGGTCGGTATTGGTATTGATGCTGGTAAAATCGGTCATTGGCGAGCCTACAGCCGCTGCATCCGCACCAAAGTGTGTACCCACCCTGTTGGGTGCGTAGTGATAAAAGCCATAAGTTCCGGCCGTCCATTTTAAAGCCGAGGTTGATGATGCAGGCGAAGTAAAACGAAATTCCTGTATACCGGTTTTTACTTTATTCCAATCACCACCATAATTATTTATTATCGAAACCCCATCAATAGGCGAAAAATCGCCATCAATTGGCGTGTTGTAATACCTGTTATTTACCTGGTATGATGACTGGGAAGTAAAGTTAAAATCGCTGCCCGAATAATTAATAGCCAGCGATGTATTGAACGTATTATCGATCATTTTGGTGGTCGCGTTCTGGTTAACCTTGTAAGGGTCGCTTAGTGCATCGGCAGGTGAGCCAGCCAAAGGAAAAGCTCCGTTATTGCGGTTGTTATAATTTTTAACATTGAGGGTAAGTGCCAGTTTTGAGGTAGCCAGAAACTTAAGATAGTAATTGCCTAAAAAAAAGTGCTGTTTATCAAAATGGGTGTTATTAAATGTGTTGGTGTAAAAACCATTAAAGCCCGAATAAATACCCGCCACGCCTAAAAACAGTTTATCTTTTATGAGCGGCGCGCGCAGGCCCAGGCTATAACGCTGCTGTCCATAGTTTCCAAAATCAACCCCGGCAAAGCCGCTTACCGTATTGGTAGGCTGTTTGGTGATGATGTTGATAACCCCACCGGTAGCATTACGGCCATAAAGTGTTCCCTGCGGACCTCTTAAAACTTCAATCCGTTCCACATCAAGCAATTGCGGTATGTAGGTATCCAGCCCGTACTGGTTTACGCCATCAATATAGGTGGCAACTGCCGGGTCATATGAAGTGGTTACAATACCCCTGATGCCACTTACGGTACGGTTATCGCCCGGCCCGGCCGAGTTTAAGTTAGGGGCTATCGCGGTAAGATCCTTCAAATCCCACAACCTGTAATCGCGCACCTGCTTTGCAGATAGTGTTGAAATGCTTGATGGCACACGCTGGGCATCCTCCTCATATTTCTGGGCAGTTACGGTAACTTCGTCCAGCTGGTTAGCGGCATCTTTTAATTGTATATTGATAATCTGACTGCTGCTTACAGTTACCGGTTGATTTTTGGCCGCATAACCTACAGCGCTTATATGCAACGTATAGTTGCCTGTACCAATACCTATTAACGAAAACTTCCCGCTTTTATCCGTAATAGTATGGTAGTTGGTATTTAATAAATAAACCGAGGCCCCGGATATTGCCTGGCTTTTATCATCAGATATCGTTCCCGATAAACTAATGAGCGTTTGACCTTTAACCGAAAAGCATAATATAAGCAGTACAAATAAAGTAAACCTTGTTTTCATATGTAATTGGCTTAACTGGTAAGTGTAATTTAAACACACTGATATAATTTCCAATTATAACAAACAAGCTACGTATTAAATAACCTGAACAAAAATATTACTGAAAAATGAGGTATTTTATAGTTGCTAATTGGTTATATAAAAAATGGTTGTCATTTCGAACGACAGAGAGAAACTATCTCTTGAGCGATAGCGAAAAATCTTATACAACCAGCAATGTTCGCCCTATATCCAGTATAAGATTTCTCCTCGTTCCTCGTTCGAAATGACATGAGGGTTGGCTTTTAGTACTATTCGTTCTTCATGTATTTATCTATCCCTTCGGCTGGTTTCCAGTTGCTGTGGGGTTCAAAGTAATGCCATAGCAAGGCCGACACTTTTTTTATCAGCACACTGGCTTCATTATCGGGTACCCAACGCTGATCTGTATTATGATTGGTCATGATCGAAAACACATAATCGCCATGAGGGGCATTCACCAGCACCGTTTCTGATTTTGCCGCATCAACGGCGCCCTGTTTAGATATGGTTTGCACATAAGGTGGTATTTGCGACAACGCTTTCTCATCCCAATAAATACGTGCCATGTTACGGCTCATGCGCTCGCTGGCGGCGGGACTAACCGCCTTACCTTGTCTGATCATGGTGAACAGGCGGCACATTTCAAAAGGTGTGCTTACCCCCCAACCGTAAATACTGCGGATAGCTTCGCGCCCCGGCACGCGGGAGTTCACCCGCATTACTTTAAATCCGTTTTGCTGCAGCCAGTTGTTGATATAATCGCCTCCTACCAGCTTTTGCAGCCAGGTGCTTGCCGTGTTATCGCTCATGGTGATCATGAGCAGGGCCACTTTGCTGAGCTGTATAGTGTCTTTATCCTTAAAGGAACCCAGGATATCCTCGCCTTTATACAGGAGCGAATCGCGGTAAACCAGTTTCTGGTTGTATTGCATTTCGCCTTTTTCTATCTTATCCATCAAGCCACATTGAATACTCACCTTGATCATACTGGCCGTAGGGAACAGGGTATCTGCATTTATAACAGCGGTTTTACCGGTTTTAAGGTTTTGTACGCAGATACCTACCTGCCCGTGAAAGCCATTTATGACATCTTGTAATTGTGAGGTAAGTTTGCGGTCCGTTTGAGCAAAGGCGGTAGAGGTAATGAATGTAAAAAGGGTGAGTAATTTGTGTTTCATTAGATAGACGGTTGAAACACTAAGTTATTAAAATGGACTTTAAATATTTAGATTTGTTTTTTGATATAAGGATAAATGAATAAAAATGTCATTGCGTTTCAGGAAAGGGCCTGTCATGCTGAGCTTGTCGAAGGATCGTGCGGAGAGGTCTGCCCACCATGCTTCGACAAGCTCAGCATGACACCTATTTTTTTTAGCGAAAAACCCATGCCGACATTTATCATATGAAATACCTGCGCTGGCTCTTATTTCCTTTTTCATTGCTGTATGGTATAATTGTTATTATCCGTAACTGGTGCTATAACGCGGGTATATTTAAAAGCAATTCGTTTGATTTGCCTATTATAGCCGTAGGCAACCTTGAAGTTGGCGGGGCAGGTAAAAGCCCTATGACCGAATACCTGATACGCCTGTTTAAGAATAATTATAAGCTGGCCACTTTAAGTCGCGGATATGGCCGCATCACCAAAGGTTTTTTAATAGCTTCATCTGCCTCAACGGCTACCGAAACCGGCGATGAGCCTGCCCAGTTCAAAAGCAAATTCCCGGATATTACCGTAGCCGTGGCCGAAAAACGGGTGGAGGGTATTGAACAGCTGCAAGACAGCCATGATCTTATTATTTTGGACGATGCCTACCAGCACCGGGCTGTAAAACCAGGTTTCAGTATTTTATTGTTTGATTTTAACCGCATTAGTGAACCCCGCTTATTATTACCAGCCGGCAATATGCGTGAGCCCTACAGTGGCCGTAAACGGGCTCATGTTATCATCATCAGTAAATGTCCGGCTGCACTAACAGATCAGGAGCAAACTATTATTAAAAAACGGGTAAAACCATTGCAGCATCAATCTGTATTTTTTACATCCATAAACTACCTGCCGCTGCATGATATGGATGGGGTAATTACTGATACGGTAATTGATGATACCACAACCATATTCCTGCTTACCGGTATAGCCAATGCGGGGCCCTTGTTGTCACATCTAAAAAAGCAAACAGCACACCTAATCCATCATAAATATCCCGACCATCATCAGTTTAGCTTAAAAAATATCAGTAAACTTGCCGATGATTTTTTAGCCTGCACATCACAAAAAAAGATAATTGTTACAACAGAAAAGGATGCGCAACGTTTAGGGGAACAGGAATTGCTGCAGGTTGTAAAAAAACTCCCGGTTTTAGTATTGCCCATTGGCATTGAGTTTTTAAATAACCAACAAAAACAGTTTGATAATTTAGTAACCGAATATGTTAGAGAATATAGAAAGCACCGCCCGGTACATTAAAAGCCGCATAGGCGATTTTGAACCCGAGGTGGGTATAATTTTAGGTACCGGCCTGGGCGGTTTGGTAAAGGAAATAGAAGTTGAAAAACAATTGATGTACTCCAACATCCCTGATTTTCCTATTTCAACTTTAGAGTTTCATTCAGGCAAATTAATTTTTGGCACGCTTGCCGGTATAAAGGTGGTTGCCATGCAGGGCCGTTTGCATTATTACGAAGGGTATAACATGCAACAGATCACATTTCCGGTGAGAGTGTTAAAGTACCTGGGCATTAAAACCTTGTTTGTATCAAATGCAAGTGGTTCGCTTAACCCCGATTTTAAAAAAGGCGATCTGATGGTTATTGCCGATCATATTAATTTACAGCCGCAAAACCCGCTGGTAGGTCGTAATAATAACGAGCTTGGCCCCCGTTTCCCGGATATGAGCCAGCCTTATCAACGCAACCTTATTGATAAAGCATTAACAATAGCACAGGCAAACAATATTACCTGCCATAAGGGAGTTTATGTAGCTGTAACCGGCCCGAACCTGGAAACCAAGGCCGAATACAATTATTTAAGAATTATTGGCGGCGACGCTGTTGGCATGAGCACCGTACCTGAAGTTATTGTTGCAAATCATATGGGCCTGCCCGTATTTGCTATATCAGTATTAACTGATGAGGGCTTTACCGATGTACTTGAACCGGTATCGCTTGAAGAAATTATAAAGGTTGCAGAAGAAGCCGAGCCAAAACTAACATTGATCCTTAAAGAACTGATAGCTGGTAGTTAATGCACAAAAAGCTAAAATATATTTTACTGTTACTGATGTGCATATCGGCGCATTCTGTTTTTGCGCAGTATAACCAAACCACCCGGCAAAGGCCATTATCTACCCGCGACACGGTTAAGCCCGAAAGAAAGGTTAGTGATGACGAATTGCTGGATAGTTTGCGCAAAAAAGAAGAAAATAAAAGAGATTCTATTGTATATAATTCCAAGTTTATAAAGGTAACTAACGAGAATCTGCTAAACGATAGCACCCAAACGTTTCCAATTGATACGGGCATTGCCAATTTTGAAAACTATAGCCCACTGCTTGACCCGCGAAACCCGCGCATACATTTGGGTAACACCGGGCTATCACAAAGAAGCTTGTTGTTTGAGCCGGTTAAAACAATAGGTTTTGATGTAGGCATGCATGCCCTTGATATTTATACTTTACAACCTCAGGATATAAAATACTATAATGCGCGGGTGCCTTATACTTTGCTCACCCTTTTTAATGGGTTCGGAAGTTCGGCCGAGCAGTTGTTCAAGGTAATTCATACGCAAAATATTAAACCCAACTGGAATGTTGGTTTTAATTTAAACTTTAACGGCTCAAAGGGATTTTACAGCAGCAGCAATGTACTTGGTCAAAATGTAAGCGGCCTTAACGCGGCTTTATTTACCTGGTACGAATCAAAGAGCAAGCGTTATAACCTATTGGCCAATGCCACATTTAATAACTTAAAAGCCCCTGAAACGGGCTCCATATTAAATGACTCTGTTTTTACCAGCAGCCCGAATACACTTATCTTTAAAAATTCTTTGCCGGTACGCCTGCCCAATAGTTATGAAAATTGGAACAATAAGGGTATTTATATTAAGCAGTTTTATTATATAGGCCACCTTGACAGCTTAAATAAGGACAAAGAAAATTCAAAAATTTTACCTACACAGCGGGTTGCCCATACTTTTAATGTACAGAATGGCCGGTACAATTACATTCAGAGTGATCAGGATACTTACAATGTATTTCCGGATTATTATTTCAGCGACCGGCGATCACGCGACTCATTGGTATATACGCACATCCAAAATGAGTTTTCGTACAGTTTTTACCTCAGAAGCAAATCGGTAAAGTTTGTAAAAAATGAATTGAAGCTTGACCTGGGCCTTGTACATGATTTTTGGCACTACGCTCAGTATGTAAGCGATACTACCTTAAACCAATACGGAGCCCAATTTATACATCAGGCCAAAGTACAAAATTCAACGTTCCAGGATATTACCCTCAAAGCAAAGTTAAGTTATCGCTTTAGCGACCGTATTGGTTTTGAAGGCGATTTAAGGCAAATAGTACAGGGACGCGATTTTGGTAATTATTTTTATGATGCCAAACTTATACTTGCGGGAGGCGGCAGGGTTGGTAAAATCATTTTAGAAGCCTACTCTCAAAACAGCTCGCCGCCATTGATATATACCGACTGGATATCCAATCATTATATTTTCCATAATGATTTTAGCAATCAAAAAACTACCAGTTTATCATTTAACTATATCAATAATCCGCTGCAGCTTGATATAAAAGCCGAATATTTTTTAATAGCTAATTACCTGTATTTTACTGCACAACCCGGTGGCATTGATGCGCATCCCGCTCAATTAAGTAATGATATAAACTTGCTTAAAATCAGCATCGGTAAAAATTTAAAATGGCGCAGCCTGCATTTTGATAATTATGTGGTTTATCAAAAAACAGACTACCAGTCAACCCTGCGCACGCCCGAGGTTTATGCCTACAGCAATTTATACTTCAGCCGAACCTTGTTTAATGTGCTGCACTCAAGTTTTGGCATAAATGTGCGTTACAATACCGAGTACGTAGCGCCCTCATACGCGGTTGGCATAGGGCAGTTTTATAACGGCCCAAATGTTACCTTTTCGTCGTACCCGGTAGCGGCAATATATTTTAAGGCTACCCTGCAGCGTACCAATTTATTCCTGATGTATGATTATGCCAACCAGGGTTTATCAAGCAAAGGATATTATACCGTGAACCGCTATCCGCAACAGGATCACCTGCTAAAATTTGGCGTAAGCTGGACATTCTACAATTAGGTTCGGGGAGCGGGTTGCGGGTTGCGGGTAACAAGTAAGACCCGAACCTTGCTACGGGAACGCCATAACGGAACCAGTTGCCAGTTGCGGGTAACGAGTAAGACCCGAACCTCGCTACGGGAACCAGTTGACAGTTGCGTGTAACGAGTAAAACCCGAACCTTGCTACGGGAACCAGTTGCCAGTTGCGGGTAACGAGTAAGACCCGAACCTCGCTACGGGAACCAGTTGACAGTTGCGTGTAACGAGTAAAACCCGAACCTTGCTACGGGAACCAGTTGCCAGTTGCGGGTAACGAGTAAAACCCGAACCTCGCTCCACGAACCCCATAACGGAACCAGTTGCCAGTTGCGGGTAACGAGTAAAACCCGAACCTCGCTCCGGGAACCAGTTGCCAGTTGCGGGTAACGAGTAAAACCCGAACCTCGCTCCTCGAAACCCGCAACCGAGTAAAATCACGTTTTCTGTTTCTTTTTCTTGGCGGCCGGGAACAATACATTATTCAATATCAGGCGATAGCCGGGTGAGTTAGGATGAAGTTTAAGATCAGTCGGCGGATCGCCTACTGCGTGTTGATAATCTTCCGGGTCGTGACCACCGTAAAATGTCCATTGGCCCTTGCCATATTCGCCATGTATGTAGCGGGCTTCGTTAGCTGTTTTCATTTCGCCCATAATGGTTACTCCGGGCTTAAGCATGTTCTTATTGTATGCAGTTGTTAAACCCATAAAACCCTTTATCACCTTATCATGATCCTGGGTGAGCATACTGGGTACTACATCCCACTTGGCCGAAAAATCAAACAAAGTAAAGAAATCCCGGGTACGGTCAATTTGCCGGGTACTGGTAACATCAATATTGCTAAACTGGTGCGATACCGGGTTCATATCCAGCGTAAAATTCTGAAAAGCGAATGTTTGGCTAAAATCAAGTTTCGATTGTGCATCCGGGTCGGCCGCGTCACCATCAAACATAGTTTCGCAAATATCAGTATTGGCCGCAGCGAGGGCAATATCAAAAGTGTCGGTACCTGAACACATGGCAAACAGAAAACCGCCGCCGGCACAAAAATCACGTATGTTTTTAGCCACAGCCAGTTTCATTTGCGATACCTTTTTAAATCCCAGCTTATGGGCCAGGTCTTCCTGTCCTTTTACATCGTCGTTATACCACTGGGCAAACCTGAAAGCGCCATAAAATTTACTATACTGCCCGGTAAAATCTTCATGATGCAGGTGCAACCAGTCGTATTTAGGCAGGTCACCTTTTATTACTTCTTCATCATATACCACATCATAAGGGATCTCGGCATATTTTAATACCAGTGTAACTGCATCATCCCAGGGCAGCTTGTTCTTAGGCGAATAAACTGCCATTTTTGGCGCCTTCTCCAGCTTTACAATATCCATATTTACGGAGGGGTCGCTTACCTCGTTAACAATCTCATTTGCTTTGGCATCAGCCAGTACCTGGTAGCTCACCCCACGTACCTTACACTCTTCCTCAATTTTGGGGTCGTATTTCATCATAAAACTGCCGCCCCGATAGTTCAGCAGCCAGTCAACCTCCTGGCCATTCTTCAATGTCCAGAACGCTATACCGTATGATTTCAGATGATCCTTTTGCTCATCATCCATAGGGATCAATATAGAAGCAGCCCTGGACAACGAAGGCAGCAACGCTAAAAGCAGAAAGCAGAAAGCAGAAAGCCTGAAAAAAGGTAAAAGGCGAACAGTGAAGGGTGAACTGTATGTTTTATGTGGTTGATTATTCACTATTCGGTATGATTTTATTTGATGTTGATTATCAAATGTAACGAATAATTGTTGAAGCTATTATGCTTTAAAAAAGCAGATATGAACACTAAACTTTATATTTGAATACCTAAATTTTAAATGAACACAACAAAATATCTTTATAGTACCGTACAAAGTTGGTTTGGAGCAATTTTGCTTACCGGAATGATTTCTTTTCCAGTATTTATGATTGTATCTTTCGCTTCGGATTATCAAATCTGGTTAGCAATGATACCATTTATTATAATCATAGGTGGAATGGTGGTTTACTTTTGTAGAAAATTCTTTTTCCCATTACTGAGGGGCGAAACCGCACTTGAGTTGGATGAGGAAAAATTACATTTTTTTATAACTAAAAGAATTATCTATTGGTCAGATATAGAAAATATTGATCATTTCTGGCTTAACCATGGAGGATGGTCAATTAATTTCACAATGACGGGGAGTGGTAAAAATATTAGTATATCTACAAAATATGTGGCCGGAGACGATGAAATTATTTATAATTCAATAATTGAGTATTTTAAGAAATACAGATAACTTCACTTGTACCTTTCTCCTTTTCCTTTCACCTGCTTTTTATTACCTTTGCCAACTGTTTTCAAAAAAACATATTAAAATGAGCAAAGCAATTATTAAAACCGAAAAGGGTGATATGACCGTAGAATTCTACGACAATGACGCACCTAATACCGTTGCTAACTTTAAAAAATTAGCTAAATCAAACTTTTACGATAATGTGATCTTCCATCGCGTTATCCCTAATTTCATGATACAAGGTGGCGACCCAACCGGTACCGGCGCTGGTGGCCCGGGCTACAAAATTGATTGCGAATTAACCGGCGAAAACCAATATCACGACCGTGGTGTACTTTCAATGGCACACGCAGGCCGCAACACCGGCGGATCACAGTTTTTCATCTGCCACAGCCGTGCAAACACCGCGCATTTAGACCGTAACCATACCGTTTTTGGTAAGGTTATTGAAAACGTTGACGTGGTTGATGCTATACGCCAGGGCGATAAAATTTTAACTATCGAAGTAATAGAAGAATAGTGAATAGTGAGTGGTTGATTAAGTTGATTAGTTTAAATTTCCAAAACCAATTAACCACTTAACTCAATCAACCACTCACCCAATCAACCAAAACAAATGAATTTACAAGGAATTGTAGCAGTATCGGGCAAACCGGGCTTATGGAAAGCTTTGGCGCAAAATAAAAATGGTTATGTGCTGGAGAGCCTTGATGCTCAAAAAACCAAATTGGTAGCCAACTTATCAACCGCTAAATTAGCTGCCTTGAGCGAGATCACCATTTTTGGTGTTGACGAGGATATTAAGCTTACAGATGTGTTTGAGCAAATGAAAAACGCTGCCAGCATACCTGATGCTAAAGCCGATGGCAAAAAACTAAGGGCGTTCTTTTTTGAAGTAGCCCCTGATCATGACGAAGAGAAAGTTTATGCTTCGGACATGAAAAAGGTGATATCATGGTATCAACTGCTTAAAGACCTGCCGCTTTTTAACGAAGCCGACCCAACAGTTGCCCCGGCAGAGGCTGAAGCACCAGTTGCCGAAGAACCTGTAGCCGTTGAAGAAATTGCTGAACCGGCACCCGCCGCAGCACCAAAACCCAAGGCTAAAAAAGCCACCAAAAAAGCCGAATAATTTCGGCTTTTTTTATTTCCAATTCATCATAACGTTATTGCAAGGCACAAAGCCTCACCCAACCCTCTCCTTTGGAGAGGGCTTTAAAACACTTTTTTAAAGTCTCCCCCTTTGGGGGAGATTTAGAGGGGGCTTCTCCCTATGACGTTTTTTTATATTTAAGCATCTACCGCATCATACACAATAACCTTTTCCCAAAGATGGCTGCAGTTTTTGATGAACTCCAGGTGTATGGGATGGGTTTGATAAGTAGCCTGCCCGGCCAGGTCGCTGAAGAACATCAGTTCAGATACTGCCCAGCTGTTATCAACTACGTCACGTTTTTCGGTACTGGCTACAACGCCGACACGCAGTTTACGCACGGTTTCAATTTTGGATAAGGTTTTTACACCGGCCACCAGTTTATCACGGTCCTCGGTTGACCCCGGATTTTTAAGCCAGAAAAACACATGATGTATCACCGGCCATGCTTCTTTTTCCTGAACTGTTAAGGGCATTGCCGATGCGGCTATCGTACCTGCGGCAAGCGCGGCTGTGGTTGTAATAAATTTACGTCTGTTTGAGGTTTTCATTGTAGATTAAATAATGCCTTAAAATAGTAAGAATTATTTACTTAGATGATATGCTACATCTTCCATGTTATCCAATAAAGTATTTTTCATGAATGATACTCTTTTTTCTAAAAGTTCCGCTATCTCAATAGTTGGTTCGGCATTAAACGGATAATATTCATCAACAGGTTTTCCACCCTTGACATGACTGATCCAGTCTTCCGCCAGACCAATATAATCTTCAACTACTTCTTTTGTTGTTTGGGGACCATAAACATCCAAATACATTGGCGGAATATCGCCAACTATGACCCATAAAAAATCGTCCTCGTTGCTTTGCGAGTTTACTATCTCAAAAAGAAAAATACAAAAAGTACTTCCAAGATTGGTATAAAGAAAACTATTCTTTATTTCTATACACCATTTAAAGTTTAACAAATAGTTTTTGGCTTCCTCATGTATTTCTTTTAGTTCAGGATAAAAGTCAATATCAGGAGTAATGGCTTTATAATTGATTGGATAGGTCATATTAAATCCCTTACAAACACTCTGGCTGATGGCATTTTTCATCAGCAAACTCGGGCTCAAAGGTGCTGTGGCTTATATCAAGATGTTCCAGGCGATGGCGCAGGTCGTGTTTAATATTATCGAAATCAGCCATCGATTCGGGTTTTATGACCAAGTGTGCGGTCAGGGCATTTTCGGTGGTACTTAAGGCCCATACATGCATGTGGTGCACATCAACAACCCCTTTACCTTTCATCAGTTCGGTCCTGATTTTTTTCAGGTCCATTTCTTTCGGTACGCCATCCATCTCCAAGCGCAGGCTATCCTTGAGCAGGCTCCAGGTACCGCGTAGTATCACAAAACCTATAATTAAACTCACTACGCTATCAATCCAATACAATCTGGTAAAATAGATAATAACGCCCGATACCACTACACCAAATGATACAATGGCGTCAACCGCCATGTGCAGGTAGGCACCCTTAACGTTCAGGTCGGTATCCTTATCTTTCACAAAAAGCCACGCGGTAAAACCGTTTACGGCAATACCTATAAAAGCAACCCATGCCATGGTACTGCCCGATATGATTTCGGGGTTCATAAAGCGCATAATGGCTTCGTAAACAATAAAACCTACCGCTACAAACAAGATCAGGGCGTTAAAAAAGGATACGATGATGGTCGACCGTTTATAGCCATACGTATATTTACTATTGGCGCTAACTTTGGTCAGCTTAAACGCAAGCAGCGCCAGCGCCAGTGAGGCTACATCGCTCAGGTTATGCCCGGCATCGGTTAATAACGATAGTGAATGTGTTGTTAAGCCGGCAATTACCTCAATAACTATAAAAACGGAATTTAAAATGATACCAACAATAAATGCGGTATTCAAATGATCCAGCTTAGGAGCATGGTCATGGTGATGATGACCGTGTGCGTGTGAATGATCGTGACCTGCTGACATACAACAAAGATATGATTTTTGCTGTGCAGATATGCAAATTTCAGCTATACAGATGTTTGTCTTAATCAAAAATTCATCTGAACCGGAATTTTTCACAATAGTGATTATTTTAATGGAGTTCAAGAAGGCTTCGCCGTTAAACAGGTTAAGGGATTACCTCGATTTTTCCTAAATGCAAAATCAAAATCCAACAATCTGATAAATCCGAAAAATCCCGGTTCAGACAATTATTATTCATGATGATAAGGCTCACCTTTTATAATAGTATAGGCCCTATACAGTTGCTCCACAAAAAACAGGCGTACCATCTGGTGCGAGAATGTCATGCGCGAAAGGGATATTTTATCATTGGCCCGCTGGTAAACTGATGGATCAAAACCATAGGGGCCGCCAATAATAAAAATAAGGTTGGCTGATGAGCTGATCTCCTTTTTATTAATATAAGCCGCGAACTGGGTCGATGAGTACTCATTACCCTTTTCGTCCATTAATATTACATGATCAAGCGGGGTTATTTTTTTCAGGATCAGCTCGGCCTCTTTGGCTTTCTGTTGTTCGGCGCTCAGAGCTTTTGTATTTTTCAGTTCGTTAATTTCAACCAGTTCCAATTTGGTGTAATGCTTTAAGCGCTTTACATACTTATCAATGCCTTCTTTTAAATAGGCATCTTCGGTTTTACCAACGGTTAAAAAGGTGATCTTCATATATTGAACAAATAAACGTTTATTTAAAATATATGTGTTTATTTAGCCATACTTTTTTAACAAGGATAATGGAACAGGATATTATTAACGATTATAAACAAAGGGCCAACCTGGCCGGCCAGGAGGCTGAAAAATATAAAAAACTGGCCAATACTTACTCATTGCTCAGGCTTAGCATTTTTGCATTGATAGTGGTGGCTATTTATTTTGCTGTACAACAAGATAACTTTAGCATAGTAGCTGTAGCCTTTATCGCGCTCGTTTTTGCCTTCGCCTGGCTGGTATCGCGCCAAAGCAGGTATGAACGCCAAAAGCAATACTTTGACGACCTGCAACAGGTAAACAATAACGAGATAGCCAGTATACAAAGCCATGCCAATATGTACAATGACGGATCGCGCTTTGCCAGCGACAAGCATTTTTACACCGCCGATCTGGACATTTTCGGTAATGCCTCTCTGTATCAACTGGTAAACCGTACAGCTACATCAACAGGTAATAACAAGCTGGCCCAATGGTTTGATAAGCCATCGGCAAAAGAAGTTATTTTACCCAGGCAGGCTGCTGTTCAGGAAATCGCGACTAAAAATAACTGGAAGCTTGACATACAAACCCGGCTGTTTTTTGCTATTCAACAGGATGCCAGCCAACTAAAAAACCTTTTCAGATATCTGCATCTGCCACTAAATATGCCGGGCGAAAAATGGCTCGGGCTATACGCAAAAATCGCTCCGTATCTGTTCACCGCGCTATTGATACTGGCCTGGTTTTTTCCTGTAATAAGGCTTGTTGCTATTTTTGTGGGGTTAATAAATATGGGCATTGTATTTTCAAAAGCCATGTACATTACCAAAGCCGACATGATAGCCGGTAAAATAGGCGATACCTTAGCCAATTATGCCGGTGTATTTAAACGCATTGAAGAAGAGCAATGGCAGGCCGCATATAATGCAGGTTTGGCACATCAACTAAAAACAGGTCAAACATCCAACAAAATAAAGGAGCTTGCAGCGCTCATCAATAAGCTTAATTATCATTTAAATATGATCATCGGGTTTATCCTGAACTTGTTTTTTTTGTGGGATATACGCCAGGTTATAGCTATCGAGAACTGGAAACGCGAGAACACCGAAAGCCTCGAAGCTGCCTTTGATGTGATAGCCGAGTTTGAATCACTGATCAGTTTGGCCTGCCTTACTATCAATTATCCAGAATGGAGTTTCCCGCATATTGATGATAAACCCAGTTATACCTTGATAGCCACGGCGCTTGCACACCCGCTTATTGATGCCTCTAAACGCATTGAAAATGATTATGAGCTGGATGATACCTTTAAGATCGATATCATTACCGGATCAAACATGGCGGGTAAAAGCACGTTTTTACGTACCATAGGCATCAACACCGTACTGGCTCTTTGCGGCGCCCCTGTATGCGCTAAAACCATGCAGTTATCCGTAATTACCATGATCAGCTATATGCGGATCAAGGATTCGCTAAACGAGAGCACCTCGACCTTTAAAGCTGAACTCGACCGCCTGCAAATGCTCCTGGCTGCCGTGGAGAATGAACCCAAGATCTTTTTCCTGATAGATGAAATGCTGYGCGGCACCAATTCGGTTGATAAGTATCTGGGATCGAAAGCTGTAATTGAGCAGCTGATCAGGAAAAACGCGGTTGGTATGGTTGCAACACATGACTTACAGATAGCCCATCTGGAAACCAAATACCCTGACTACGTACGTAACTTTTATTTTGACATACAGGTAAAAGACGGCGAAATGCTGTTCGACTATAAAATAAAACATGGTGAGTGCAAAACCTTCAACGCATCGCTCCTGCTAAAACAGATCGGGATTGATGTGGAAGCGGAGTAGAGGTAAGAGTTAAGAAACAGGATAATAATCAAAAAACGCGCCATTGCGAGGAACGAAGCAATCTCCGACTTGCAGGGCCGCTCTGTATAGCATAGAGATTGCTTCGTGCCTCGCAATTGTAAAGGTCAGATAATTCGAGGACAAGAATAGCTAAATTAAGAGCTATGCGCATCAACACGAACGACCTCACCCTGAAACGGAATTACTTGCAGACCTATCGTTTTCTAATAAAGGATTATGAGCAGGTCAAGCAAGGGCTTCATCCAAGCTTTAAACTGGCCAAAGAGTTCTATGAGTTTCATCACACCGACCGCCGAAGCTTCCTGAAGTATTACAACCGGTATAAAC
>NZ_JBFUJG010000098.1:0-19818 GCF_056401495.1 Mucilaginibacter sp. P4_E8 | reverse complement strand
CTTTAATATTGGCACGTTTGGCAGCCAGTATTTTTTCCTTAATACCACCTACGGCTAAAACACGTCCACGCAGGGTGATCTCGCCGGTCATGGCCAGGTTAGGTTTTACCTTACGCTGGGTAAATGCCGAAACCAGGGCGGTAAGCATGGTTATACCTGCCGATGGGCCATCCTTTGGTGTAGCGCCAGCCGGCACGTGCACGTGTACATCCCACAGGTCAAAAAGTTTTGGATTGATATTAAAGTAATTTGCATGTGCCCGCAGATAAGCCAGGGCAATAGTTACCGATTCCTTCATGACATCGCCAAGGCTGCCGGTTAGGGTTAAGCGGCCTTTACCGGGACTTAAACTCGCCTCAATGAACAGGATATCGCCGCCAACTGATGTCCAGGCTAAACCTGTAACAACACCGGCAACATCATTACCTTCATAAAGGTCTTTATCAAATATGGGGGCGCCTAATATTTTTTCAATCTCTTTTTTATTTACCACAGGATTGTATTCCTCTTCCATGGCAATGTTTTTGGCTACCCCACGAACTACCGAACCTATCTTTTTTTCCAAAGCGCGCACACCCGACTCGCGGGTATAATCAACTATCAGTTTTTCAAGAACATCGGTTTTAAGGCTTACATCTTTTAATTTTAAGCCATGTGCTTCACGCTGTTTTGGTAACAGGTGCTGCTTAGCTATTTCAATTTTTTCTTCGATGGTATAGCCGTTCACTTCAATGATCTCCATCCTGTCTAACAGGGCTGGCTGTATACTGCTTAGTGAATTGGCGGTTGCTATAAACATTACGTTTGACAGGTCGAAATCCATCTCTACATAATGGTCGTAAAAAGTGCTGTTCTGTTCAGGGTCAAGCACCTCCAGCAAAGCCGATGACGGGTCGCCCCTGAAATCGTTGCCCACTTTATCAATTTCATCCAATATAAATACTGGATTGGCAGCGCCGGCCTTTTTTATAGATTGGATGATACGGCCAGGCATAGCGCCTATGTATGTTTTGCGGTGTCCCCGTATTTCTGCCTCATCGCGGATGCCCCCTAAGGCCATACGTACATATTTACGCCCAAGCGCTTTGGCAATTGATTTTCCTAAGGATGTTTTACCAACCCCCGGAGGGCCCACCAAACAAAGTATGGGAGCCTTCATATCATGCTTTAATTTAAGCACGGCCAAATATTCAATAATACGGTGTTTTACTTTATCCAAACCAAAATGGTCTTTATCCAAAACCCTTTGGGCGCGTTTAAGGTCAAAATTATCTTTCGTAAAATCGTTCCAGGGCAGGTCGAGCAGTAATTCAAGGTAATTTATCTGTACCGAATAATCAGCAGCGGCCGGGTTGGTACGTGCCAGTTTTTCGAGCTCTTTGGTAAAGTGATCTTTTACCTCTTTAGCCCATTTCTTTTTTATGGCACGCTGGCGCAGACTATCTATTTCCAGATCGGGCGAGTTTCCACCCAGTTCTTCCTGTATAGTCTTTAGCTGCTGATTTAAGAAATAATCCCTTTGCTGTTTATCCAGATCAACCCTTACTTTGGTTTGAATCTGGTTTTTAAGCTCCAGCATTTGCAGGTCAAGCGTAAGGTGCTCCAGTACCAGGTTGGCTCTTTCTCGCAGGTTGGCTACCTCCAGCAAATGCTGTTTGGCAGTCATATCGGCATTCATGTTTGATGATATAAAATTGATCAAAAACGAAGTGCTTTCAATATTGCGGATAGCTATACCAGCCTCGCTCGGGATATTGGGCGATAATTGTATAATGTTCATGGCCATATCCTTAATGGATGATACCATGGCCTTAAATTCTTTGTCTTCTTTTACCTTTATTTCCTTAAAAGGCTCAACAGTAGCTTTTATGTAGGGTTCGCTTTGAACTTCCTCTTTTAAAACGAAACGTTTTTTACCCTGTATGATAACTGTGGTGTTACCATCGGGCATTTGCAGCATTTTTATAATGAGGGCTATAGTACCAATTTTATTCAATTGGTCAAAGTTCGGGTCTTCAATGCCCACGTCCTGTTGCGAAACTACCCCAATCATGCGATTACCTTTATTGGCATCGCGTATAAGTTTAATTGATTTATCCCTGCCAACAGTTATCGGTATTACTACACCGGGAAACAAAACCGTATTGCGCAATGGCAGTATGGATAGTATCTCAGGCATCTCCTCGTTGTTCATTTCCTCTTCATCTTCAGTCGACATAAGCGGGAAGAACTCGGAATCTTCGTTTATAACCGGTAAAGCATTTTTGAAATCAAATGGATCAAAAGTCATTAATTATATTTTATGTGTAGAAAAAACAGTCATGTTGTCAGCCTGTATAAATACCAGACTGTTAAATACAGGTAAAATTGCGGTTATTACCTAACGCATATTATGTTTCAAGAGCTGTGCCAAGTTATGGTAATAATTGTTAACAAGCAATTTGGCAGTATAATAGTTTGACTATATGCTTATTGCAAATATCAGGTACATTATTAATTAAATGAGAATTTATTGTTAAAGATGAAAAAAAGTCATACTATAGCCGGCTGAAATTTTTTTATGAACAATATTTTTTTATAAATGCATTGTTTGGCATAATAATTTCATGCATTGTAAGTTAAATGGTATACTGTTTTTGTTTCACTACTAAGCACTGATGAAGTTATCGGTCATAATATCCTTTTTGATTATGTCTTCGCTTGAATCGGCATCGGCACAAAGCGCCTATGTTAAATTGGGCCAGCAGGCCTTGATGGATGGTGATTTCAGATCGGCAGTATCACACCTTGAAAAAGCATGTATTACAGATTCAACCAACGCGAATGCTTTGTGGATGCTGGGTTACTCCTATTATCACAGCGATAATTATAAAAAATCAATTGCAGCTTATACCCGTGTTATTGCCATAAAACCAGCTGATGCAACTGCTTATTATTACAGGGCAAGGGCAAAAAGCTATTTAGGCAAGGATAACCAAACCCCTGCCGCAGATAAGGAATTGTACCTGTTAGGTGCCATTGTTGACCTGACCAAAGCCATATCTATCAACAGCGACCCTAATGATAATAAATACTATCAAAACAGAGGTATTGCCTACCGCGATTATGGCATGTTTAAATTGCAAAACAATTCGCATTTTTATGATAGGGCAAGAGGTATAAATTCTTTAAAAGCCTCTATAACCGATCTGGAAAAGGTGTTGAGTGTTAACCCCGGCAGGATGGACATTACCGGCCTGATTGACCAATCAAAAGAAAAATTATTGCAGGCAACCGCCCCAACCGTTGCGCGCCACTGATCACGTTGATCTTATCGATAAAAAAGGCTACTTTTTCGAAGCTTTTAAAACACCCTCAATACGGTAATTATTACGCCCCATCAGCTTAACCTGCTGCCATTTTTCAATCAGGTAAACCGAGTCGGGAAAATAGCTTAGTTTCTCCCTTGTTTCGTACAATAGGTTTTTGGTATGGTTAAAAATGAGTATCCACTTTACCTTGTCTTTGTCCTTGTCTTTTTTGATTACTATCCGTGTAGTTCTCAAATCAGGATATTTGGCTTTGTATATCACCAGGCTATCGGTAACCTGAACATTATAACTGTTTTTCCAGGCAGGCCTGTTAATGTCTGATTGTATGAAAAGATTTAATTCCTGTCCCCAGTTAGTAATATGTACCGTTTTGTTTTCGGTTGTATTGTTATGGTTTACCGTTTTATTAACAGCAGGATCCAATTTTCTGAGCCTTGCCGTGTCTGCTTTAAAATAGCCGCTTATATCAAAATATTTTAATACAGCTCCGCTTTGCTTAATATCCGGCCTGCATGAGGGCAAGCCGGATAAGAGCAATATGCCGCCTAAAAAGGAAGCTGTATGTAATAATTTGAATTTACACCAATACATTACCGGTCATTTCCTGGGGGATAGCCACACCCAGTATAGTTAATATAGTTGGCGCTATATCACCCAGTTTGCCATCATTTACATGCTTAACATCCTTGTCAATAATAATACAAGGCACCAGGTTGGTAGTGTGCGCGGTATTAGGTGAGCCGTCTTCATTGATCATGTAATCGGCATTACCGTGGTCAGCAATAATAATAAAGGAATAGCCATTAGCTAAACCTGCTTCAACCACCGCTTTTGTACAAGCGTCAGCAGTTTCGGCAGCTTTAACAACCGCGCTGAAAACGCCAGTATGGCCTACCATATCGGTATTGGCAAAGTTAAGACAAATAAAATCGGGCCAGCCGTTTTCCAGTTCAGGGATAATAGCATCACGGATGCCTGCCGCACTCATCTCGGGTTGCAGATCATAGGTGGCCACCTTTGGCGATGGTACCAGCAAACGTTTTTCGTTATCAAATTCCTTTTCCCTGCCGCCCGAAAAGAAGAAGGTTACGTGTGGATATTTTTCGGTTTCGGCAATTCTTATTTGTGTTTTACCGGCATCCTGCAAAATCTCGCCCAGGGTTTTGGTCAGATCCTCCTTGTTAAATACCACCTGCACATTTTTAAACGTTTCATCATACGGGGTCATGGTGATGTAACGGATATCAAGCGGATGAAGATTATACTCGGGAAATGATTTTTGCGTTAAGGCAATACTGATCTCGCGACCCCTGTCTGTACGGAAATTAAAGCAGATCACTACATCGCCGTTTTTAATAACAGCCAATGGTTTACCGTTTGAATCAACCTTTACCAATGGTTTTATAAACTCATCGGTTACACCATCATCATATGATTTTTTAATAGAATCGGTAATATGCTGGGTGGCTTCACCCTCGCCGTTAACCATCAGGTCATAAGCCAGTTTAACTCTTTCCCAGCGGTTATCGCGGTCCATAGCATAATATCTGCCTATAGCTGATGCAACTTTTACATCAGAACCTTCAATATATTCTTCCAGATCGGCAACAAAACCAAGGCCTGATCTGGGGTCAGTATCGCGGCCATCCAAAAAGGCATGGATAAAAACATTTTTTACATTTGATTGCTTTGCAGCATCGCATAAACCTTTTACATGCCTGATGTGGGAGTGAACCCCACCGTCAGATACAAGGCCAATAAAGTGTACATCGCGATTGTTTTGCCTGGCATATTCAAATGCATCTTTAAGAACCGGGATGGTTGGCAGTTCATTATCGTCAACAGCTTTATGTATACGGCCCAATTCCTGGTAAACCACACGTCCGGCGCCCAGGTTCATGTGCCCAACTTCTGAGTTTCCCATTTGTCCGGCAGGTAAGCCTACCGCGGTTCCTGAGGCCTCTAATTTTGAGTTTGGATATTGCTCCAGCAAGCTATCAACAAATGGTGTGTTTGCTGCAAGTATAGCGTTCGACTGATCATTACGGCCGTAGCCCCAACCATCAAGAATAATTAATGCGAGTTTTTTTTTATTTTCCACATCGCAAATATAAATGCAACGCCTTACTTTATATTATAATTTTTTTAATTTAGGTGAACCTGCTGCCTTATTCATTGTTTGAATAATAATTAGATATAAAAACAGTTATTATCCTTGTTAAAGAATCAATAACCCCATTGGTCACTTTATAATAGTCAGTGTAACTTAAAATTCTTTTATTACGTAATTATAATATGAAGCTAATTTACCTGCCATCGTTTATTATTTTATTGCTTTTACCCCGTATAGCCCCGGCCGATCCGATTGATAATGTGGCCAATTTTATAAAGCAGGGCAATACAAAAGAGTTAGCCAGGTTATTTGCCAATAATATTGAAATAGCCATTATGGACGATGAAAATATTTATTCGCGGGCCCAGGCTACACTCATTCTGGATAAGTTTTTTTCAAAGAATAAACCCAAAGGCATTAAATTGTTACATAAGGTAAATTCAAGCGCAAATTACCGGTTCGGGGTATTTATTTTAACTACCGATACCGGATTGTACCGTGTAGCCTTTACCCTTAAAGATACTGACGGTAAAATGACCATTATTGAACTGCGTATTGAAAATGAAAAAGTTAAATAGATGTGCGGATATGTACATCTATGTTCAACCTGCACATTAATTCTCATTAGCCCATCATCTGAAATCTGTATATCCGCACATCCAAAAAATGTTGTTACTTTTGGGGCTTAAAAAGTAACACACTTGAATAAGGAACTTATACATCATTTTATAATTGAAGCTTTAAAGGAAGATGTTGGTGATGGTGACCATACCTCATTATCAACCATTCCTGCTGATACTACGGGTAAAGCAAAGCTTTTGGTAAAGGACGAAGGCATACTGGCCGGTGTTGAACTGGCTGTTGAGATTTTTAATATAGTTGATGCCGGACTTAAGCTTGATATATTTTTAAATGACGGCGCGGTTGTAAAACCTAAAGATGTAGCTTTTGAGGTTGAGGGTAATGCTCAAAGCATTTTGAAAGCCGAGCGTTTAGTATTGAATTGTATGCAGCGTATGTCTGGAATTG
The DNA here is from genome assembly GCF_056401495.1 of Mucilaginibacter sp. P4_E8. Taxonomy (NCBI): domain Bacteria; kingdom Pseudomonadati; phylum Bacteroidota; class Sphingobacteriia; order Sphingobacteriales; family Sphingobacteriaceae; genus Mucilaginibacter; species Mucilaginibacter sp. P4_E8. The sequence goes on along the minus strand of NZ_JBFUJG010000098.1, from coordinate 13,365 downwards.
CTACAAAAACCCGCGAAATAGTTGATCTTTTAAAAGGAACCAATACCCAGGTTTTAGATACCCGTAAAACAACCCCGGGTTTACGTTACCTTGAAAAATGGGCCGTAAGAATTGGCGGGGGCGTAAATCACCGCTTTGGTTTGTATGATATGATACTGATCAAAGATAACCATGTTGATTATGCCGGCGGTATAAGGGAGGCCATTGAGCGTGCAAATCAATACCTTACCGATAATAACAAAAAACTTGCTATTGAAATTGAAGTAAGGAACCTGGAAGAACTTGACCAGGTTTTGCAAACGGGCCATGTAAACCGTATATTGTTGGATAACTTTAATTTTGCCGAACTAAGGGCGGCGGTTAATATTATTCAGGGCCGGTTTATTACGGAGGCGTCTGGCGGTATAACTATTGATAATATACGTGAGTATGCCGATTGCGGGGTTGATTATATATCAGTTGGCGCGTTAACGCATTCAGTGAAAAGTTTGGATTTAAGCCTTAAAGCTATTTAGTTTTTATACCTGATTTAGGATAAGCTTAATCTGATTTAAAAATTTTGAATTTAGATATTTGAATTTAGAATTTAACGCATGGCGTATAAATGATGATTAAAACTTTAGTACCACATCAATTTTGTAATATTGCAGGGAAATGATAACCGTTTATTCAGTTTCAGCACTCATACTGGCCTATCTCTGCGGGTCTATACCTACGGCCGTTTGGATAGGTTTAGCCTTTTACAATATTGATGTAAGAGAGTACGGCAGCGGTAACGCCGGTGCAACCAACACTTTTAGGGTATTGGGTAAAAAGGCCGGTATCCCTGTAATGCTGCTTGATATTTTAAAGGGCTGGACAGCCACCAATCTTGCTTATTTTATAGGTGTATCAACCACAGGAGCATATAATTCAACCGCTTACACTAATTATGCGCTTGCTTTAGGCGTAGCAGCCGTAATGGGCCATTTGTTCCCGATTTTTGCAGGTTTTAGAGGTGGTAAAGGTGTTGCCACTTTATTTGGAATGATTTTAGCTATTCATTTACATGCCGCTTTATTATGCGTTGTGGTATTTGTAGTGGTGCTTTTGGCTACAAGATATGTATCGCTCAGCTCAATTGCAGCTGCCTTTACTTATCCCATAGGGGTCTCGTTTATTTTCCCCACGTCAATTAGGTCAGTTGTTATTTATGGCATGTGTATATGCCTGCTCATACTGGTAACGCACCAAAAAAATATCGAACGCTTACTAAAAGGCAAAGAATCAAAAGTTAATTTTTTTAAGAAAAAAACTGCCTGACCACTATGAAAAAATTCAGACCTGCCCTTGCATTGATCTTCATCACCGCATTGTACTCCTGCTCAACAGTTCCGTTAACCGGCCGCCGGCAATTAAGCCTGGTGGGTGATGCCGAAGTAAATCAATCAGCCGCGGCAAGCTACAAGCAATTATTAACCGATCCTAAAACAAAGGTTATAAGCAGCGGCACCGATGCCCAGCGTGTTAAAAGAATTGGTACCAACCTTTCTATTGCCATTGAGCGCTATTTAAAGGACAATGGTTATGGCGATCAATACAATTTTCAATGGGAGTTTAACCTGATACAAAGCAACGAAATTAATGCATGGTGCATGCCCGGTGGTAAAGTAGCCGTGTATACAGGTTTATTGCCTGTGGCCAATACTGATGCTTACCTTGCAGTTGTTATGKGGCACGAAATTGGGCACGCTATAGCAAGGCACTCTGCCGAGCGCATATCAAAACAAATGGTTGTAGAAGGCGTAGGTACGGGCGTAGGCGCGGCTACAAATACGCAATCAGCCGGTACACAAACTGTAATAAACCAGCTTTATGGCGTTGGCGGACAATTGTTATTGTTAAAGTACTCACGTGATCAGGAATCAGAAGCCGACCGTTTAGGTTTAACCTTTATGGCCATGGCTGGTTATGATCCGAACAACGCTGTAGGCTTTTGGCAGCGTATGGCGGCACAAAACAAAGGAGGAGCCCCGCCTGAGCTTTTAAGCACGCACCCCGCCGATGCTACCCGTATCCAGAATATCCAGAACCGGATTCCTGAGGCAATGAAATATTACAAAAAATAGGATGGTGAATGGTGAGTAGCGGGTTGTATCGAAATTCAGATCAATAAAGCCCTATTCACCATTCACTACGCTCTATTCACTGCTTACTATTCCCTATGGCCAAACGTCAGTTTTTAAAAGCACAGTGGAAAAACCTTGTCATGCTCAATTACGAGGTTGACCCGCGGGTATTGGATAGTTATTTGCCGCCTGGTACCGTGCTCGATCTGTGGCAGGGTAAGGCCCTGGTAAGTATGGTGGGGTTTTTATTTGCCGATACCAAAGTATTAGGCATTAAATGGCCATGGCACGTGAATTTTGAGGAGGTTAACCTGCGTTTTTACGTAAAACATTTTAATGGTACCGAATGGAAAAGGGGGGCTGTTTTTATAAGCGAAATTGTGCCCAAAAGCATGATTGCGCTTATTGCCAATAATTTGTATAAAGAACATTACCGTGCACTACCTATGCGCAGCGCAATAACGGGTACATCTGATAACCATACCCAATTTTTGTATGAGTGGAAGTTTAACGGCAAATGGAACAAGCTGGGCGCTACCGCAAGTAATCAGTTATTGGATATTGAGCCCGGCAGCCCCGAAGAGTTTATTTTTGATCATTACTGGGGCTACAACAAGTTAAGCAGCCTTACCACTATGGAATATCAGGTTGAACATATTGCATGGCAAACTGGCGCGGTTAAAGACTATATTTTTGATGCTGATATTGCCGGATTGTACGGCGAAGCCTTTAAACCTTATCTGGAACGTAAACCCGTTTCAGCATTTTTTGCTGTGGGCTCAGATATTAAAGTAAGGATGGGGGATAAGATAGTGACTGATGCAAAAACGAGTTGATATTAACTAAGGGCAAGTGTTCATATGTACACCCGTGAACGCTCATGAACACTAATATATTATTGATAATCAATTACTTATATATTTAACCCTACTGACAAAGCACTGTCACCACTTTCAATTTATTAAGAATACTGCTTACTTTTGCCCGCCCAAAACTTCTAATACCGCCTGTGCCTTGAGCAGGCATTCTTCGTATTCCTGTTGGGCATTGGCGTGGTAGGTTATAGCGCTGCCCGCGTGAAAGGATAGGTATTGCCGGGCAGAATTATATAGCAGGGTACGGATTACCACATTAAAATCAAAATCATTATCTGGACTTAAATAGCCTACCGCGCCGGAGTATACACCACGTTTGCTGCGTTCGTATTGCTCCATTAGCTGCATAGAACTGATCTTGGGCGCGCCGGTCATGCTGCCCATGGGGAAGGTGTTTTTGATAGCCTGTATAGCCGATAGCCCGTCCTGCGACTCACATACCACGGTTGATATCATTTGGTGTACATATTGAAAGCTGTGGATACCAAAAAGCTCTTCGGTTTCAACGGTGCCTTGTTTGGCTGAGCGGGTAAGATCGTTCCGTACCAGATCAACGATCATTACATTTTCCTGCAGCTCCTTAGGGTGATTGCGCAATTGCTGTTTTACCAGTTCATCAGCCTGCGTATCCACCTCCCTTTTAGCGGTGCCTTTAATTGGTTGTGATATTAACTTGCTGCCGCGTTTGGCCAGGAAGCGCTCGGGCGATGCACCCAGTATATAGTTATCCTTCCATTTAAAAAAAGTACTGAACGGGTTGGGAGAAACTTTGTTGAGCTGTGTAAATATAGCCAACGGATTGATCCGCGCATGTTCGGCAAAAAACTCCTGACAAAAGTTAGTCACATATATATCACCGCGGTTAATATGTTCCTGGATGCCCGTTACCGCGTCAATATATTCCTGCCTGCTAAAGCGGGCTTGTAAACCAATGGCTGGTTGTACGCTGTAATCTGTCAGCTTTTGTTGATCAATACTATCGAAAACCTGCTGTGAATTATCCGAAATGATCTCTGCTTTATCCCCGGTAATTACAATAAGGTGCTGTGGTGCAAAAAAATAAAGATCAGGAAATTGCAGGCCATCAGCATTTGAGGATGATAGCTGTTCTATCTCATTCTTCAGATCATAACCAAAAAAACCAGTTATCCAGCCTGGATTATTCTGACGAAAAGTTTCTAACTGATCAAAGGCATTGCCTGCTGATGCTGTTACCTCATCTCTGACGCCTATGGCTATCAGCGTATCAAATTTACCATATGAGTCGTTAAAACTGTTGGAATCGAGGTAGCAAACCGCATCAAAAGATGAGGCCCATTGCAGGGCTTTTTGTTTAAATAGGAGCAGATCATTAACCGGTACAATCACAATGCAAAAATAAATCAACTAAAGTAAAAGGCCGCATTATGCGGCCTTTTAAATAATATTATGGTCGCCCATGAAACACAGGCAACAGGGATATTAATGCAATACCAGCGTTTGTTTCCTATCGGGCCCTACTGAAAGGTATTTTACAGGAACACCAAGCTCGGCCTCTAAATAATCAATGTATGATTGCAGCTTAGCCGGGATCTCAGACAGTTCGGTAATACCGGTCAGGTCTTCGTTCCAGCCGTCAATTTCTTTCAAAATTGGTTCAGGGCTTACAGAGCAAATGTCATAAGGCATGTAATCAATTTTTTCGCCCAGGTAGTTGTAATGAGTGCAAGCGTATATTTTATCAAAACCGCTTAATACATCAGCCTTGGTCATTACCAATTGGGTAACACCATTAAGCATAATAGCGTATTTTAAAGCCGGCAGATCAATCCATCCGGTACGGCGGGGCCTTCCGGTGGTTGCGCCAAACTCATGGCCTATACGGCGCAGTTCTTCGCCAGTTTCGTCTTCCAGTTCGGTAGGGAAGGGGCCACCACCAACGCGTGTGCAATAGGCTTTAAAAATACCTATTACATCGCCAATTTGCTGTGGCGCTATACCTAAACCTGTACAGGCACCGGCAGCGGTAGTGTTTGATGAGGTAACAAAAGGGTATGATCCAAAATCAATATCGAGCATGGCGCCTTGCGCACCTTCGGCCAATACTTTTTTGCCTTTTTTAATATAGTCGTTCACCAAATGTTCAGAATCAACCAGCGGGAATTTTTTAATAAATTCAATAGCTTCAAAAAAAGCAGCTTCGCGCTCAGAAAAATCTGCAACCTCACCGTACATAGCCTGTAGCATTGATGTATGCTTATCAACCAGTTTCTGGTAACGTTCTTTAAAATCGGGCAGGGTAATATCGCCGATGCGTAAACCATTACGGCCGGTTTTATCCATGTAAGTTGGGCCAATACCTTTTAGGGTTGATCCAATTTTACCTTCGCCCATTTTTTTCTCAGATGCGGCATCCAGTAATTGGTGGGTAGGTAATATCAGGTGCGCTTTTTTAGCTATCAGCAAATTCTTTTTAGCTAAAAGGTCATGCCCGGCATCTTTCAATTTATCTATTTCCTTTTTAAGGGTAATAGGGTCAATCACCACACCATTACCAATAAGGTTCATGGTATTTTCAAAAAATATACCCGAAGGGATGGTATTTAATACAAATTTCTTACCGTCAAACTCCAAAGTATGCCCGGCATTTGGGCCTCCCTGAAAGCGTGCTATCAGGTCATAACCTGCACTAAGCACATCAACAATTTTTCCTTTACCTTCATCGCCCCATTGGAGGCCTAATAATACGTCAACAGCCATTTATGTAAATTCAGAGTATAATATTAAGGGTGGCAAAGTTAAATTTTTCTGTCACAATAACCCTCTCTTAATTTGTTGCAATTGCCGTAAAGATTTAAGGAGTGGTGTTTTATTTCAAATTTTAATAATTCGCCCATCATGCTTTGTATCTGCTGTATGCGCGGGTCGCAAAATTCAACCACCTTGCCGCAGTCGATGCAAATAATATGATCATGCTGTTTATAGCCGTACGATTTTTCGAACTGGGCCATATTTTTACCAAACTGGTGTTTGGTCACCAGATCGCATGATACCAGTAGCTCAAGCGTATTGTAAACAGTAGCACGGCTTACACGGTATTTTTTATTTTTCATGTGGATGTATAATGATTCCACATCAAAATGATCAGTGCGCGAATAAATTTCTTCGAGTATAGCAAAACGCTCGGGCGTTTTGCGCAGGTTCTTGTTTTCAAGGTAGGCCTCGAAAATTTTTTTCACCAGCGCTATGGTATCCTGTTGAGGCATAATAGTCTATTAAGGGGACAAAGTTATTAATAAAAGATAGAATCAGGAAATGAGAATCAAGAGACAGGAGGTAATAGCCAAAAAATGTTTTTATGCTGATTATTAACGTCTTGTTTCCTGGCTCTTACTTCTTGTCTCTTTTTCAGGAAGCCTTCTCAATTACCGAATCGAAGCGGTTAACAGCTGTGATGCCCTTAACCAGTTTTAAGTTTTTTATCAGGTTATCCAGGTGCTCGGTATCATTTACATAAACCATTAATGAGCCTTCAAAAATACCGTTATCACTATCTACTGTAATGGAGCGTATATTCACTTTAAAATCCTGCGATATTACTGTAGTAAGCTTATTGATCAGGCCCACATCATCAATACCGGTAATTCTTAAACCTGTTAAAAAGGCAAGTTCCTGTTGGTTGGTCCACCGGGCTTTTACAATACGATAGCCGTAATTGGCCATTAGCTTGGCTGCATTAGGACAGTTGGTGCGGTGAATTTTAATACCATCGCTCACGGTAACAAAACCAAATACATCATCACCGGGAATAGGGTTACAGCAATTGGCCAGTTTATAGTCAATTTTTTGCATATCCTCGCCAATGAGCAGCATATCGCTGTCTTTGGTTTTAATATTACGCAGCAAACTATGTACCTGTTCCTGCTCTATTTTATCCTGAGGTTTGTTTTCAACTATTTTTTCTGAGGCCTGGTAATCCTTCAGGTCCTTCATATCAATAATGCCTTTGGCAATATTATAAAAAAGGTCCTGGGTTGATCCCAATTTGAAAAAATAGCTCAGTTTATGTATGTTTTCGGAGTTATACGTGATCTTGAGCGATTTGAGCTTGCGTTCCAGTATCTCCTTGCCATCTTCGGCAATTTTCCGTCTCTCTTCTTTTAACGCCGATTTTATTTTAGCCTTAGCTTTTGCTGTAACCACAAAGTTAAGCCAGTCTTCCTTGGGCGTTTGCTTGCCCGAAGTAATGATCTCTACCTGGTCGCCATTTTGCAGTTTATAACTTAGCGGTACCAGCTTGTGGTTTACCTTGGCGCCAATACAACTGGCACCTACATCGGTATGTATTTCAAAAGCAAAGTCGAGCGCGGTAGCGTTCAAGGGTAGCTGTATGAGCGCGCCTTTTGGTGTAAAAATGAATATCTCATCGCTGAAAAGGTTCATCTTAAAATCATCCAGGAAATCGAGCGCGTTCGAGTCAGGATTTTTGAGCATATCCCTCACCTTTTGTACCCATTGGTCAAGCCCGCTATCGGTTGATGATTCTTTATATTTCCAGTGCGCGGCAAAACCTTTTTCGGCAATCTCGTTCATTCGTTTGGTGCGGATCTGTACTTCAACCCATTGCCCGCGCGGTCCCATTACGGTAGTATGTAATGATTCGTACCCATTGGCTTTGGGCGATGATATCCAGTCGCGTAACCTGTCGGGGTTAGGGCGGTAAAGGTCGGTAACTATGGAGTAGGCTTTCCAGCAATCGGCTTTTTCATGCTCAGGGGCGCTATCCAGAATTATCCTGATAGCAAAAAGATCATATACCTCTTCAAACGGGATAGACTTTTTCTTCATCTTGTTCCAGATGGAGTGTATAGATTTTGGCCTGCCAAACAGATCGGCATCCAAATCCTGGGCATTGAGCACTTTTTTTACCGGTTCAATAAAATCACGGATAAACTTTTCGCGCTCGGCCTTTTTCTCATTCAGCTTGTTTTTAATAAACTGATAGGTTTCCCTTTCCATGTATTTCATGGACAGGTCTTCCAGTTCAGATTTAATGGTGTATAAACCCAGCCTGTGCGCCAGTGGTGCATACAGGTAAACCGTTTCTGACGATAGCTTAAGCTGCTTATCACGCGGCATAAACTCCATGGTGCGCATATTATGCAGGCGGTCGGCCAGTTTAATCAATATCACCCGCACATCATCGGCAAGGGTGAGCAGCATTTTACGGAAATTCTCGGCTTGTAATGAGCTGTTGGTATCAAATACGCCCGATATTTTGGTTAAACCATCAATGATCTTGGCTACTTTTTTGCCAAATTCCATCTCAATATCATCCAGCGTCATGTTGGTATCTTCAACCACATCATGCAACAGGGCACACACTATAGAGGTGGTACCCAGGCCAATTTCTTCGGCAGCTATCTGGGCAACTGCAATAGGGTGATATATATAGGGTTCACCGCTTTTACGGCGCATATCTTTATGGCTTTCAAGGGCCATATCAAATGCCTTTCGTATCATTCGTTTATCGCCCTTTTGCATGGTTGATTTACAAGCACGCAATAAAGCACGATATCTTTTTAATATCTCATTTTTTTCCGCTTCCAGGTCAATCACTAACTCTTTCATATGTTGATATTGATGGTATTAATTGATAAACTTGTAATAATAATTTATTATTACAGATTATATTAAATACCACAAAAAATTGCTTTAATTTTGTATTAAGTAAAATTATGAAATTTATTGGTTTTCTGTTGTTGTTTTGTTGTAGTATAATGGGCACGCTAAAAGCCCAAACAGATAAACCTGCGCCTGTAAGTATAGGCAAAAATGATACCATCAAATTAGCCATGACCGATTTGGATGGTGAATTGGTGCCATGGATAGTTACACCCGAAGTAAAAATTGTTGATACACGTATATTTGCCAGCGAGGCTGATCGTATAGCTTACCTCAGGCTAAGGTATAATGTGTTCAAAGTGTTGCCCTACGCACGATTTGCAAGCCAACGTTACCGCCAGTTGCAACGCGACCTGGCACTCACAGGTGATAGACACAAGCAGAAGGAGTTGGTGAAAACCTGTGAAGCTGAAATAAAAACATTGTTTAACAAGGAAATAAAAAATCTGACAATTAGTCAGGGTGAGGTGCTGATTAAACTGATTGACCGCGAAACCGGAACTACCAGCTATACTATGGTTAAAGAACTGAAAGGTGGTTTTAAAGCGTTTATGTTTCAATCAGTGGCCAGTATATTTGGCCATAACCTAAAAGAAACCTACGACCCTGAGGAACAGAAAGATATCGAGGCCATCCTTAAACAGGCCGGATATAATTCCACTAACAATTAATAATGGATAACAATAGTATCTACAGGTTTAATGTTCAAACATTAAACGGTGAAGAGATCAACCTATCTGCCTATAACGATAAAGTACTGTTAATAGTTAATACCGCCTCCCAGTGCGGGTTTACTCCTCAGCTCAAAGATTTAGCCACATTAAAGGAGCAATTTATAGATAAAGACTTTGAAATACTGGCTTTTCCTTCAAATGATTTTGGCGGTCAGGAACCTTTGGAGGGAGCTGCTATTGCCACTTTTTGCGAAGATGCAGGCGCTAATTATCCTGTATTTGACAAGATAAGGGTACGTGGCCCTTACGCACACCCTTTGTATAAGTTTTTTGCCGATAAAAAAGATAATGGCCGTCTTAAGTCGATTCCAAGATGGAATTTTCATAAATTTTTGATTGACAGGGCCGGCCATGTAACTGATTTTTATTATCCTTTTACCAAGCCTACTTCTTCAAAGATCAGGAAAAAGATTGAACGCCTTTTGTTGGCCGCTCATTAAATTCAAAACACATTTATGCTTAAATTAGATATATTAGTTTTATCGGTACATCCCGATGATGCCGAACTTGGGTGTTCAGGCACTATTTTAAAACACATAGCACTGGGCAAAAAGGTAGGGATTGTTGACCTTACCCGCGGCGAATTAGGAACACGAGGCTCGGCCGAGATACGTGAACAGGAAGCAGCGGCTTCGGCTAAAATATTGGGATTGACTGTGAGGGAAAACCTGGGCCTGCCCGATGCTTTTTTTGAAAACACCAAAGAGTACCAGTTAAAAGTAATAGCAGCCATACGCAAATATCAGCCTGCAATTGTAATAACCAATGCATACCATGACAGGCACCCTGATCATGGACGGGCCAATGAACTGGTAGATGCATCCGCTTTTTTATCGGGCTTGCGTAAAATTGAAACATGGGGCGATGATGGTGCGCTTCAGGACGCATGGCGCCCTGATCATGTTTTTCATTTTATACAAGACAACTATATCAGGCCTGATATTTTAATTGATGTTACCGACTACTGGGATAAAAAGGTAGAAAGCATTCACGCTTTTGGTTCGCAATTTTATAACCCGGATTGGGAAGGCGAACCGCAAACTTATATTTCATCGCCAGAGTTTATTAATATAATAGCCGCCCGTGCCAGCGAGTTTGGGAAAAGCATACAAGTGAAATATGCTGAGGGCTTTACCAGTCGTAAAATTTTAGGCGTAGATAATTTATTTAATTTAAAATAATATATAATTTAACTTTTAATAAATAAGCCGTGGTGTTATTATAACACCACGGCTTATTTATATTATATGCAAGTAAATTAATATCAGGCTTTTATATATTCAAAGCGGTTATTTTCATTGCTTCTTTCTCTTCTTAATTTATTTTCGTTTGCAAGCTTTAATAGTATGCCCGAAAGTTCAGAGGTTTTAAAATCAGAGTCAAACTGTTCTTTACAATAGTTGGCAATTGATGATATAGAACGTGAAACATCAAAGAAATCAGTCCCTAATAGTTGATTAAGTATTTTAGTAGCCCCAGGTTTTTTACGGCCCGGCGTCGCGAAGTTTTCATCGTCTGAGCGCATTCTACGCCCTTTTTTGCTGAATATTTCAGATCCATCGGCGTCCACCTTTTCCGATTCTATCATAACATCTAACAATCGATCAATAATCCGAACCTGTACAGCTTCTGATTGGAACGAATTAACAACTTCGGCTACTTCAACAAGTTGCTTTTTTAATTTCTCTATGTGTTTGCTCATGGCGTTAAAAAAAGAATTGATTTATACTTTAATAGGGATAGTACAAATCTAACAGGAATAATAATTAAAAATATAGCCTATTTTGGTTAAAAAATAGTATATATTAATATTTTATCCCTTTTAGTACCCCAAAAGTACTACTTCGTATTAGCCTGAGCCTGTTTGAGCGTATATTAAATATTAAAACTTCGCTTTGATACCGTGCTTGATTTGCTTATAACGATATTATTTCGTTATTATAAAGTGCGTGATATTTTTTCGAGCATGTCAAGTCCACAGTTAATGTGGTCTTTTTCAATGATTAGCGCGGGTCTGAAACGCACACTTTTATCGCCGCAACCCAGGTACATAATATTATTATCAAAACCTTGTTTAATAAACTCGTCCCGCTTGTTTTTATCCGGAAAGTCAAATGCGGTAAGCAAGCCTTTGCCACGCACATTACTGATCATTGAGTTTCTGGAGGCAATATCGCTTAACTGGTTTTGAAGATACTCACCCATTTGGGCAGCATTTTCGCACAGGTTATCTTCCTCAATAATTTCCATGATCTTTGATGATCTAACCATATCAACCAGGCTGCCACCCCAGGTTGAGTTAATGCGCGATGATATTCTGAAAACGTTATTCTCTATTTCGTCAACACGGTTGCTGGCCAGTATACCGCATACCTGCATCTTTTTACCAAATGCTAAAATATCCGGACGGGCCTTTTCGCCAAAATGTTCATGGCACCAGAATTTGCCGGTAAGACCAACGCCTGTTTGCACCTCATCATATATGAGCATGGCCTCATATTCATCAGCAAGCTCCCTTAATTTTTCCAAAAACTCTTTACGCACATGGTTATCACCACCTTCTGACTGTACAGGCTCAATAATAATGGCGCATATATCATCTTTATTTTCGGCAAAAGCGGTCCTGATCTGCGATATGGAAAATTGTTCCCTTTTTACCAGGTCGTCATGATTGCTATCGCTGTATGGGAAATTTATTTGAGGTGTTGATACGCGCGGCCAATCAAACTTAGCAAACCATTTTGTTTTATTGGGCAGGGTATTGGTTAGGCTTAATGTATAGCCCGACCGGCCATGAAAAGCATGTTCAAAATGCAATACTTTAAATCCTTTTTCCTTAGTATAGCCTTTGGCGAAGTTTTTCTGTACTTTCCAATCCATAGAAACTTTTAGCGCGTTTTCAATGGCCAATGAGCCGCCTGCTATAAAAAAAGCATGAGGCAGATAATCGGGTATGCCCACCCGCGAAAATGTTTCTACAAATTGCGCGTACTGGGTAGTGTAAATATCTGAGTTTGATGGATTGGTTAACGCGGCCAGCATCAGGTTTTTCTTAAACTCTTCGTCGTTTACCATTTTAGGGTGGTTATAGCCTAATGGCACCGAAGCAAAGCAAGTGAAAAAATCAAGAAGTGTCCGCTTATATTTAGCATCGTAAATATAAACACCCTTACTTTTTTCCATATCAAAAGTTAGATCAAAGCCATCAGCAAGCACATGCTTCTGTAACGAAGCCTGCACATTTTCGGGAGAAACAAGTAGGTTGTACATATCAATTTGGTTTATACAAATCTACTAAAAAGGGCTTAAAAATAAAATTTAGGCGGTTTTTGAACCGATTGAAGAAAAAGTAACTTTAAATTGTTTAAAGTTACTTTTTGTACCAAAGCTAAAAATAGTATAGGCAGGAATGTGCAAGCTTTAGATGTGCCGATATGAAAATGATGAAGAAAATACTCTTATTTTGAACCCAAATCAAAAACTAATTATTTCTTTCTGCATGTTATAAAAAATCCTTTCCGGTAGTCAAATCAGGTTCTGCAAATCGATAAGAATCTGAATTACTAAAGCTGTTTTACCGGGAAATTTGCAACCAAACAAAAAACCGGATTTTACATAACAAAAACTGAAGAACGTGTAAACAATTAATTTTTACAAGTGTTTAAAGATCAGAAGGTTCTCCGTTATTTTATTCAATTATCACCTGATACTCCCATTCGTTCAGCTGTTTTAATACGCTGGGTTTGAATAATATATATAACTAATGTGTGGCAATTAAATTTATTAACATGAAAACGGGAAAATTAGTAATCTTAATGATTGGCATGGTGGTATCAGGAATAGTAAGTGTAAATGCGCAAAGCAAAAAAGAACGAATTGAGCTGTTAACACGGAAGACGGATAGTCTTGAAAAAGTACTATCTGTTAAAAATGAAAGCTTAGTTCAATTGCAGGTAAAATTAGCAAGGATGGAAGGTACAGCGG
>NZ_JBFUJG010000097.1:0-19981 GCF_056401495.1 Mucilaginibacter sp. P4_E8 | reverse complement strand
GTTCATGATCCATTCGCCGCCACGGCCTACATCGTGCCCTTTATACATGCCGGCCAATTCGGCATAATCGCCCCAGTGAATAAACATGCCGAAACGGGCCTCACGCCACCATTGCATGCGTTCGTCGCGGGTAAGTTCTTTTTGAGCAAAAACGGAAGGCATAAATAATACAGATAGCAAACATACTATAAAGAGTTTTTTCATCTTGGTTTATTTTTCAGCGGGATCGGTTACCCGCTATGGTTTATAATAGTAAATTGAATATTTAATAAATACGATTTGCTATGAATGATAATTGGTTATGAGCTAACGTTTGTACAGCTCATACACTATATACAAGCCTTACGCTTTTTGGTACCAAAAGCGATCCATAATAATTTACGAAAACGTTGTAGTGATGTTAAATAGATAGCTTAGATACGGAATGCATTTTTGTCTGTAATTGTTTAACTCATTCGTTCTAAAACCGAACATTTAATGTTCGGTTTCGATACATTTTAATTTTTAAAATTCACATAATATTCTCATTATCAAATAATTAAATACATGGCACAGATTTGCGAATAATTTCGTAGAGGAAACAAAAAATTTAACTCCTAACCTGAAAATTATGATAAGGAATTACTTTAAAACCACCTTACGCGCCCTGGTAAAGAACAAAGCTTTCAGTTTTTTGAATATTGCCGGTTTGGCTATCGGTATTACCTGTGCTTCGCTGATATTTTTATGGGTTCAGGATGAGGTGACCTTCAATCATAATTTTTCCAAACGCGATTACCTGTACCGGGTGATGGAAAACCGGCAGATCAACGGGGCAATATCTACAGGTGGCAACACCCCAAGCCCAGCTGCCAACGCTTTAAAAGCTGAAGTTCCAGGCATAAAAAACACCATGCGCAAAAGCTGGAACATGGATGAATTATTTGTATTGGGTGATAAAGCCATCAATGAAAATGGAATATATGCCGACTCTTCCATCTTTTCAATGCTGACACTCCCATTTGTTCATGGTAACCCGAAAGATGCATTTAAAGAAACAAATTCGGTTGTGATCAGCGAAACGATGTCGAAAAAATTCTTTGGCAATACTGATCCTGTTGGTAAAACACTAACATTGAACGCCAAACAGAATTTCAGCGTTGACGGAACTTTTACAGTTACCGGTGTGTTCAAAGATCTGCCGAGCAATTCATCTTTTCAATTTCAATGGCTCTCATCATTTGAATTATGGGAAAATAAAAATTCATGGTTAAAGGGCGAATGGGGAAACAATATTATAGAAACCTATGCAGAGGTACAGCCATTAGCAGATATCAATGCTATAAATAAAAAACTACATGGCTATTTAGCAACCAAGAGTACGGGCAATACCATACAACTCTTCTTGTTCCCCATGAATGACTGGAACCTGCATTATAGCTTCACTAATGGAAAAGAGGACGGCGGAAAAATAAGATATGTGAAACTGTTTTTAACCATTGCCTGGATCATCCTGCTTATTGCCTGCATTAATTTCATGAACCTGTCTACAGCCCGGTCTGAGCAAAGGGCAAAGGAAGTTGGGGTACGTAAAGTAATGGGAGCTGATAAAGGTAAATTGATCATCCAATTCATAGGCGAATCGCTGATCATGTCGTTTATAGCGGTTTTAACGGCTGTTGGACTGATACACGTAACGCTTCCGGCATTCAACTCGCTTGTTGAAAAACAACTCGTTATTGATCTGTTTAATCCGGTTCACTTAGGTTTTATAATAGGCATTGGTATAGTCACCGGTTTAATTGCAGGCAGCTATCCCGCATTTTACTTATCATCCTTTAACCCGGTTTATGTGCTAAAGGGTATTAAAGCAAAAGCGGGTTCGGGCGCAAGCTTTATCCGCAAGGGTTTGGTGGTATCGCAATTTGTTATATCCATTGTATTGATCATCAGCACCATAATCATTTATCAGCAGGTAGATCATATTAAAACACGCAACCTCGGATATAATAAGGACAACCTTGTTGTTCTGAATTTACAGGGACAGTTAAAAGGCCATTTTAACGTTGTAAAAAATGATCTTATGGCAACCGGTGTAGTAGAAAGTGCAGCTTTGAATGAGTTTTTAGCCATGCAGGTGTACGGCAGCTCAAGCAATTTTAAGTGGGCAGGAAAAGACCCTAATGAAAAGATTTCGATCAATAATAATCATGTAAGCCCCGAATTTATTAAAACGATGGGTATTAAGCTGATTACGGGGCGAGACTTTTATACGAATGCTAAGGCTGACAGCAACAATATCATTATTAATCAAAGCCTGGCGAAAAAAATGGGCAAAGCCGGACAAGTAGGGAATATCATAACTGTCGATCAATATCAATTGAAAATTGTGGGCATCATCAATGACCTGGTATATAACAATATGTATGGCGAAAGCGATCCCCTGATATTGTTTTGTAATCCAAATATGGCCAATAATATGACCATACATGTAAAGCCTGGTGTCAACCTGTCGCAGGCTATTGAAAAAATAGGTGGTGTTATTAAAAAAGATAATCCGGGGTATCCTTTTGAATACAGATTTTTGGATGACGAGTTTAATAACCTGTTCAAAAGCGAAAGCCTGATAGGGAAACTGGCAAGTGTTTTTGCAGTGCTGGCAATTTTTATTTCATGCCTTGGCCTATTTGGTTTAGCTGCCTACACCGCCGGGCGCAGAATAAAGGAAATAGGTATCCGTAAAGTTTTGGGTGCATCGGTATCAGGCCTGGCACGTTTGCTTTCCATAGACTTTTTACAACTGGTGGCGCTATCATGTATCATTGCATTTCCTATAGCATGGTGGGCTATGAGCAAGTGGTTGCAAGATTATCAATACCGCATAGAGATCCACTGGTGGGTATTTGCAATATCCGGAGTGCTGGCCATTTTGATAGCCCTGGTTACGGTAAGTTTCCAGGCCATTAAAGCGGCACTAATTAATCCGGTAAAAAGTTTAAGAAGCGAGTAATATACTGCCTGACCAAAAAGAACTTGGATCCTAAACAGGAGATCTGAGATTTAGTTGAACCACTTGGTGCTGCGTTCCGGGGTGAGATACGGAACGCATTTTTTATGGTACTACCAAAACAATTTAAGCCGGATCTAATTCGGTCTTAGGGTCACTGCCGTTTGCGGTAATTTCTTTGGTTGGATCAATCTCACTGGCATAACCAAACAAAGCCCGGTCTTTTATCATAGTGGCCACATCGGCTGGCACATATTCTTCCCAGCCCTCTTCACCTTGTTTTATGAGTTGCAGCACTTTATCGGTTTCCACGTGAAGATTATTTTCATTGTAATGCCTGATGTCTTCTATCTTGTTATTGGCAATCAGGTAACGGTACAGGTCTATAAGATGCGGTGGCGGATTATACTTCAGGCAATTCCAGATTACCCCATCGCGCAAAGTAGGATAAATAAACAACTTTACCTTTCGGCTGAACAAGGTAGCGAAAGACTCCAAAATCCCGCCCGGAAGATCTTGATAATGCTCCTCAGAAAAGATATACTCCAAATTTGGAAAGCCCAGAACAACTCCCAGCTTTAATTTGGTGATCTTTGACATGTAAGCCACTAATTTATAATACTCATGAAAATTAGAGATCATTACCGTTTGCCCAAGTGAACAAAGAATATCCACACGGTCAAGGAAATCTTTTTCATCAATTTCGGCAGTTTGGTCGGCGTTTCTTTCTTTTAACGATTGCAGGGTAAGTTCTGTAACAACTATAACATTTTTCTTATCAACATCGGGCTCTTGAAAAAATTGTTTAACGCCGGTGTTAAGCATATCTAAATGAACATTGATGATAGGACGGAAACGCCCGCGGATCACTACAATATGCTTTTTATACAAGGCTTCAGTAGGCTGCATATTTTTACCATCGGGACCAAATACAGCTGCATCCGAAAAGCCATATTTTACCAGGTGCAAACTCATCAGGCGGTTATCCACCTTAGTAAAATCCGGCCCTTCAAAACGGATCATGTCTATTTGAATACGGTCTCTCGACAAGTTGTCCATCAACGAAAGCAAAAACACTGGTGGTATTTCATGATAGTAAAAGCAGGCATACATCAGGTTTACGCCTAAGATCCCCACTGCCTGCTGCTGCAAATTATTATCGTTATCTAATAATTTTACGTGCAGCACCACATCATTAAACGGGCCTTTAGGCTCCAGCTGAAAACGCACGCCCATCCAGCCATGTCCATCATTTGTTTTGTTATAATTGAGTGCCGATATGGTATCAGAAAAAGCAAAAAAGGTTGTTGAATCCCCACGCTGTGCGGCCAGGCGTTCAATTAACAGGCCATACTCGTGATCAAGCATCGATATCAACCGGGCTTCGCTTACGTAACGGCGTGTTTGTTGTACACCATAAATAGCATCAGAAAAGGTCATATCATAAGCCGACATGGTTTTGGCAATAGTACCTGATGAAGCACCGGCCTTGAAAAAATTAGCAGCTACATCCTGACCTGCGCCAATTTCGGCGAATGAGCCATAAATTTCAGTATCAAGATTAATGGCAAGCGCTTTTTGTTTTGTTCCAATATCTTTGTTGTGAATGGCGTTCATACACTTCTTATTTATAGTTAAATGTTGCCACTATCATGACCTGATAAGACGGTTTAAAAGTACGACTTTTTAGAGAATGGGGTAGCAGCAAAAGCAAGAAAGCAGATAAAACTTCAATCAAAACTATTCAATAAAGATATAAAGGGGTTGCCAATTTACCACAAATGCAGGAATGCTTCTACTTAAGTCAGTGATTTACTGATCAATGAACTGTTGACCATTTCACTTCATACTATTTGAGTTTAAAATATCCCATAAAATCCATTGCTCCTGATGGATAAACCCCAAACCAAATAATCAATAAACTAAGGGCTGATAAAGCTATAATGCTTACCATATAAAAAATGGGGTTCGCTTTTTTCCCTTCAGACAGGATACTTTTTTGTCCGGCGAACATCGTGGTTATAATCCGGAGATAATAATACAATCCAATCACGCTGCTGACAACCAGGATTAAAGCAATTACCCAAAACCCTGCCTGGAGACCCGCAGCCAGGATATAAAATTTTCCAACAAAGCCAACCGTGAGTGGTATCCCCGCTAAGGAAAGTAAAGCCGAGCTAAATATGCAGGCCAGAACGGGGTGTTGCCAAAATAATGCTTTATAGCTCTCGATATCTTCCGCATCCGTTTCTTTATTGGATAAAACGGTCACGATGCCAAAAGCGGTAAGGGTAGTAATAAAATAGGCCATTAAATAAAAGCTAACTGCTTTTATGCTCATCATGCTGCCAGGGATAAAGGCAACTAATAAATAACCGAGGTGCGCAATAGAGGAATAAGCCAGGATACGTTTTACATTTTTTTGTTGTACTGCGAGCAGATTGCCAATAATCATAGAAGCAACGGCAATGCAGATTAAAATAAGCATTACAACCTTGAACCTGAAACCATCAATCATTATAAAAAAGCGGAACAGCACTGCAAACACGCCGCCTTTAGACGCGGTAGCAATAAAGGCGGTAACCGGTGCGGGCGCCCCCTGGTATACATCGGCAGTCCACATATGGAACGGGACCACAGCCAGTTTAAATCCCACGCCTACTAACACCATTCCCAAACCTGTAAGAAACAGCGGGGATAATGATTGAAATGAAGTTAAGTTGCGGGCAATCATTGAAAATTCCATACTTCCGGTTTGAAGGTAAATTAAGGCCATCCCGAAAAGAAGAAAGGCTGAAGAGAATGCCGCCAGAACAAGGTATTTAATTCCCGCTTCTATATTATGATGCCTCACCCGCAAATAGGCAATCAGGGCATATAAACCAACGGTCAGGACTTCAAGGCCCAGGAATAAAGAAATAAAATGTTTGCTTACTGCCAGCACACAAGCCCCCAGTGTACACAGAAAAAGCAGTACGTAATATTCTTTAGGACTTTCCTCTTTTTCTTCAAAATAAATGTAAGAAAGGATATTGACCACAAGGCTCGAAAAAATGATGAGGCCCATAACGAATACCGAAAATCCATCTATGACCAACAATGGATCAATATGGTAAGGAAGCAGTTCTTGAATATAAAAAAGAGAAGAAAAGGAGATAGTAAATAAAAGCAGGCTGCTGAGCTGGATTACGCGGTGACTCAATTTTATGGCGATCAAAAGCATGATGAGCACCGAAGAACCGGCAAGTAATAATAATGGCGTAAGAGCAAAAAAATCGTTACCTGACATATCGTTCTTCTTATTTTTTGACTATATATTTATGTGCGTTTGATGGCGTTACCTGATGGTTCCCTTTTAGCACACTTTTATTTCCAGTTAAAAAAATATGCTCTAATTTGTTAATCATCGGCTTAACGGTATTAATAACCGGTTGCGGATACAAACCCAGCCATATAATGGATAGTGTGAGCGCTGCCATTACTACTGTTTCTCTGAATGAAAAATCACGAACCTGATCCGATCTTTCTGATGGCCCTAAAAACACTTTCTGTACAATGCGTAAGGAATAAATGGCCGAAAAAATAAGTCCGACCGTAGCAATAACGGTAAGCCATATATTGGCTTTGAAAGCGCCTAATAATATCAGGAACTCAGCAATAAAATTCCCTAATCCGGGCAAGCCTAATGATGCCATGGCGAACAGCATTCCTATAGCTCCCATTTGTGGCATTTGGGTCCAAAGTCCACCCATGTGGTTAATGTCACGGGTATGCAGGCGTTCTTTCAGCATCCCTGCCATAATGAACAATGCCCCCGTGCTTATTGCATGGGTAACAAGTTGCATTACCACGCCCTGTAACGCCAGTTCATTAAAAGCAAAAATTCCCAGTATCACAAAGCCCATGTGGCTAACACTTGTATAAGCCACCAGGCGTTTAAGATCGGTTTGTGAATAAGCAAGGACAGCTCCGTAAATAATCCCGATCACGCCGAAAAGCATTGCCCAGGGCGCTAACTCCCGTGCAGCCTCAGGAAATAAAGGAAGTACAAACCTTAATATACCATAAGCTCCCGTTTTTAATAGTAACCCTGCCAGTATTAAGCTTCCGGCAGTAGGCGCTTCGCTATGCGCATCAGGCAACCAGGTGTGGAAGGGCACTATCGGTAATTTAACCACAAAGGCAATCATAAAACCCATCATCAGCCAAAAAGCAATATGGGGTGAAATAGCGGCCCCCAGTAATTCAAAATAGTTGAAGGTATAAATACCCGTATTATTGCCATGAATAAAATACAAGCCAATGATGGCCAACAGCATCAGCAATCCGCTGGCCTGAGTGAAAATGAAAAACTTGTAGGCAGCGTATACCCTATTTTCGCTGCCCCATATACCAATCAGGAAATACATCGGGATAAGCATGACCTCCCAGAAGAAGTAAAACAGGAACAGATCCATCGCCATGAATACTCCTGAAATTCCGGCCAGTATCCAAAGTAAATTGAAATAATAAAAACCTACACGTTCTTTCACATCTTTCCAGGAACACAGCACCGCCAAAATTCCGAGGAAAAAAGTTAGTACCAGCATTAACAGACTTAACCCGTCAACGGCCAGATGAAAGCTTATACCAAATGACGGGATCCAATCATGCCGGTAGTCAATCATCCAGGTGGTTGAAGGATGGATATTGTTGGTGCGGTATTGGTCAATCCAAAAAGCTACCAAAGCAATAAAACCAGTTAATACTGTACACAGCGCTATCCACCGGGACAGGTTTTTATTCCATTGCCCCAACAGAAGCGCCAGCAACCCGCCTCCCATTAATATACCGATAACACAAGCCAGTATCATAACATTATTTGTATACTTAATATGATTATTGCCCCTATAACCAACCCCATAACATACCACCTTAATGAGCCCGACTGCGTAAATGACAATGAACGATAAAGGCGGATAGTTACAAACGTGACACCCTGATAAAGTTTATCAACCACATCATTTTTGTTGACATTGGCTATAAAAACCACAGGCCTCACAAACAATACATTGTATAATTTATCAAAGCCCCAGCCCGAAAACCAAAACAGATAAAGGTTCATAGCAAACCCTGATTGCTTTAATTTTTCAATCCGTTGCGGTTGTTTGTAATAGAAAACATAAGCGAGGTAAATCCCGCCAAAAGTTGCCAGGAGTGCCGGGATCTGAAATTGCAGTTCGGCATTCATACCAGCTTTTAAAACCGTTTCGGGCAATACCTGATGGAGCAGGTCTGAAAAAAGTCTAAAATGGCCAAAATTATGCGGCAGTTCTATAAAGCCCGCAAAAAGAGAAAAAAAGGCCAGGATGATCAAAGGTGCGGTCATGAGCTTGCCGGGGTGATGACCAATCTCTGTTTTAGCTTCGCCCCAAAAAACAACGATCATCATCCTGGTAGTATAAACTGCCGTAATGAAGGCTCCAAGCAAGGCAATAAACCATAGCCAGGGGTTCCCTCCTTCGCTGGCCCAGGCATACCATAGTATCTGATCTTTGCTATAAAATCCGGCGCTTATTAATGGCAGTGCTGCCAATGAGGCCGAACCAATCAGGAAGGTCCAGAAAATAACCGGAAGCTTATTTTTAAGTCCGCCCATTTTAAACATATTATGCTCGTGATGCAAGGCTTCTATCACAGCACCCGCTGCCAGGAACAAAAGGGCTTTAAAAAAGGCATGGATCATGAAATGGAAAATAGCTGCCGTCCACGCGCCTACACCCAATGCCAAAAACATATACCCAATTTGGCTGATGGTAGAATAAGCCAGTATCCGTTTTATATCATATTGTGTGAGGGCGCTAAAACCGGCGATGAATAAGGTTGCCGCTCCAATCACAGCAACTATCATTTGCGCTATTGGCGAAAGTTGGAATATAACATGCATCCTGGCGATGAGGTAAACACCTGCCGTTACCATAGTAGCGGCATGAATTAGCGCGCTCACGGGCGATGGCCCTGCCATTGCATCGGGCAGCCAGGTTTGTAATGGCAACTGGGCCGATTTTCCCACACCACCGGCAAGTAACAACAGGGCCGTAATGGTAGCTATTGAGGCCCCCTGCTGCCATAAAACCGGGGCCTTAGCCAAAATATCAGGAATAACCAATGTGCCAAACTGGTAAAAAATTACAAAAAGCCCGATGGCCATGGCCGTGTCGCCAATGCGGGTGATGATAAAAGCTTTGCGGGCAGCATATCCGTTAACCTCACTTTCATACCAGAAACCAATGAGTAAGTAACTGCACAGCCCCACACCTTCCCAACCCAAATACAACAGTAATAAATTATCGGCCAACACTAACAAGAGCATGGAAAATACAAACAAGTTCATGCAGGCAAAAAAGCGTGAATAGTCCTTGTCGCCCGTCATAAAGCCCACCGAATAAATATGTATCAGCGCACCTATAAACGTGATCACAAAAACAAAAACGAGCGATAGCGCATCCAGAAAAAACGTGATCTTAGGGTTGAAACCAGCTACCTCCATCCACGTCCATAAAGTTTGGGAATAGTTACCGGTTGCCGGGGGATGTAACAGAAAACCAATACCGATCATGAGTACTATGATGGCCGAAAGACTTACGCTACCTGCACCAATTATGGCAACCCAAACACGGGATATATGCTTGCCTGCCAATGCCAGTATTAAAAAACCGGCAAAGGGCAAAACTGGTACAAGCCATAACAGGTTACTCATAGTATTTTTATTTAATAAATTGTTAAAAAACTATCCTTTCATTTCTTTCAATTTGTCAATATCCAATGATTTATGCTGATGATAGATTTGCAGAATGAGCGCCAGTCCAATTGATACCTCTGCCGCAGCCATAGCCAGGATAAAGATGAACATCACCTGCCCATCCGGCTGTGCCCAGCGTGAGCCTGCCGCCACAAAGGCTAAACCGGCGGCATTCAGCATTACCTCTACAGATAGCAGCATAAAAATGATGTTCTTTCGAATAATGACACCGGCAATGCCCAGCACGAAAAGTAAACCTGCCAGTAACATGACTATTTCTATGGATACGGATGATTTCATGATGGATCCTCTTCTTTTAAAAATCGATGCAAAATCATTTTTTTATGTTGCCCTATGTGTGCAGCGCCAACCACTCCTGCCATTAATAACATGGCTGCCAATTCTACTCCAATGAGGTATGGCCTGAATAATGAAACAGCCACAGCTTTGGGGTCAACAGTTTGCAGGTTATACGATGTGGGGTGAGCTGTATTGATCAGGTAAAAAAACTCAACAAAAAGAATAGCCGACAAAATTGCCGGACCAATCCAAATCCTTGGTTTAAGCCATTCTTTTTCTTGCTTTGCTGTTTCTTTGCCCAGGTTTAAAAGCATGATCACAAAAATAAAAAGCACCATGATAGCCCCGGCATAAATGATGATCTCAAGCAATGCCGCAAACGGCGCACCCAACAAAAAAAAGATCACAGACATGGATAACAAGGAAATGATGAGGTACAGCAGCGCATGTACCGGATTATGCCTGGTGATGACCATGATTGTAGAGATCACGGTTACAAAAGCGGTTGTGTAAAAAACGACGTCCATTTTTTAAGGTAATAAACTGTGTATATCAACTGGTGGATCCTCGTTATCTCCTTCACCTTTTCCTTTTATGCCTGCAGCTAATCCGGCAACTTTGTAATAATTGTAACCCGGATATTTCCCTTCGCTATCTATCAATAAATCTTCTTTTTCATAAACCAGGTTTTGCCGGTTATATTCAGCCATCTCAAAATCAGGAATCAGCTGTATGGCATATGTAGGGCAAGCCTCTTCGCAATAGCCGCAAAAAATGCATCTTGAAAAATTGATGAGGAAAAACTCCGGATATCTCCTGCCATTCTCGTCTTCGGTAGCCTGTAATGAAATACAATCTACAGGACAAGCGGCTGCACATAAATAACAGCCCACGCAACGTTCCCCCATATCCGGGTCACGGGTCAATACAATTCGCCCCCGCCAGCGCGGATGCAGTACCACCTTTTCTTCGGGATACTGAATGGTTTCCCTTTTTCTGAACATGTGCAGAAAAGTGAGTCCTATGGTTCTTAATATGCTGATCATCGTTTCTCTTTTTTACATTATCATTGGTGAAAGGGTGAATTTAAATTGTCGCGGCCCGCCCTTAGGTACCCGCAATACACATTATGACATCATCATTTATTCATCATTAATACGATCCCTCCGGTTATCAGTAAGTTTAATAAAGCGATAGGTAATAATATTTTCCAACCGTATTCCATCAGCTGATCATACCTGGGCCTCGGAAGCGAAGCCCTTAGTAAGATGAAAAACAGGATAAAAACAAAAGTTTTCAGTGAAAACCAAACTAAAGGAGGCAAAAATGCCGGGCCCAGCCATCCGCCAAAGAACAGCGTAACCGCCATGGCAGAAATGAGGGTGATACCCAGATATTCGCCAATAAAGAACATCCCGAATTTCATCCCGGAATATTCCGAGTGAAAACCCGCCACGAGCTCGCTTTCTGCTTCAGGAATATCAAACGGGAGCCGGTGAGTTTCGGCAATACCCGCAATCATGAAAATAACGAACCCTACCGGTTGAGTAATGATAAACCAGCACCCTTTTTGGGCAAGTACAATATCCGTAAGCCTGAATGAGCCTGAAAGCATCACCACGCCCATGAGCGAGAGCCCCATGAACACTTCATAACTGATCATTTGCGAGGCACCACGTAACGCCCCGAGCAGGGAATATTTGTTGTTTGAGGCCCAACCACCCAATACTATGCTATAAACACCCAGTGATGACATAGCCAGAAAGAAAAGCAAGCCAATATTCAGATCAGCGATGAGCAAGCCTGGTGCATAAGGAATGATCACAAAACCCATGAGTACCGTAGCGCCAATAATAGTTGGAGCAATTACAAAAATTGTTTTATCAGCAAACGGGGGGATCCAATCTTCCTTAAAAAACAGCTTAATAGTATCGGCAACTACGATGAGCAAACCAAACGGGCCGGCACGATTCGGGCCATACCTATCCTGCCAAAGTGCCAGCATTCGCCGTTCCAGCCAAATTAGCCAGGCAGCAATTGTAGTTAATGTAAACAATACAATTACAATCATCAGGGTATATTGAATTATTGTACTCATATCATAGCTTTTGTTAAAATTCCTTTTGCCGGCCAGCCTATTCCACTCAGCCCGGGGATATTGAAAGGGATACCTGCCATGCCTTCAGGCAGCTCCCCATTTATCCTTGCGGGCAGCTCATAATGCTGATCTCCGATCTGTACCTGCATAATATCGCTTTCGTTGACATTTAAATTTTCTGCGTCATGCTTGTTAATGGCGATATAAGGCTTGGGAGACCGCTCTGCAATACCGCATGTGTAAATACTAAGTTCTTCCGATCCAAAGATGTGCGGAAAAGGCACAAGCAGYCATTCCCCGGGCGATGGTTTAAAAGCAGGAGGTACATCGTTCAAAAACGCATTTTCAGTAACCGGGGTTTCCGGGAATAACCTTTTGCCCGGGTCACCACCTTGCAAAGGCCCTCCAACCTCTGCCTGGTATTTGTTAATGGATTGTACCGAGTTCCAGCCCGGTGCCCAGTAAAATGGGATCAAAGGCGCTGGCGGCATTCCTTTAAAACCTTCCATCGTAAACGATAAAGCCGAATCAGGATCTTCGGGTGGTTTAGGTTCACTTACATTAATATTGGCCAGCATAGCAGTACGTCCGCTATAACGATGCGGTTCGCGGGGAATTTTCTGTCCCGAAATACGGAAATCAGCAGGTGGAGCAACGGTCTCTGCTCCTTTAAATTGCGGCATTAGCGCAACCATATCAGCTATTAAATCATCCGGTGTAGTCAAATCTTCCGGACCTACTCCATTTTTAAATTGCCTGAACTCGTCCAGCCACCTCCAGCTTTCTCTTAAATTTTCATTTTTTGGCATAAACACCTGGAAGAAACATTGTGCCCTGCCTTCGTTATTAACCATTGTTCCATCGGCTTCGGCAAAGGTGCCAACCGGTATCAATACAGTGGCTCGGTTAGTTGTATCATTATGCAAGTGATCAAGCACAATTACTTGTTTGCAATGGTCAAAAATGTTATCAATTTCATTTTTAGCGCCTCTGCGGTACAGATCATTTTCCACAATAACCACGGTATCAGCCTCGCCTTTTTCCAAAACTTTCGCTGCCTCGTTTAATGATGGCGCCTGCATCATAGCCAAGCCCATGGAGTTACATTCAGGAACCACAAAGCACAAACTGGCCTTTTCATCTTTAGTACCCAGGGCAAATGCTATGTTCGAAGCAGCTTTAAGAATAGCTTCATTACATAAGCTTGTTCCGCAAATGATCAATGGTTTTTTGGCGTTTTTAAGGATATCTGCAATGTGCCGGGCAAGTTTTATCGTATCATCATCCATATCACCTGGTGCGGGGGCCGTATTGTTCAGGCAATTTGCAATTGTAAACCCTAAACGTGCAATGTCATCGGGCGATATGTGCAGGCTACCGGAAGCAATCTCGTCAAGCTTGGTTTGAGTAGGATAAGCTATAAAAAGCTCCCCCTTTTCCTGCTGGGCAAACTCACGTAACGCGGCATCGTGCCAGGAGGGTATATTTATTTGCTGTGCATTTTCAAAAGGCTTTTTACATACAGCCTGCCGCAGGGCCAGCGCCAGTAATGGCGCGGCATTGGTCAAATCTTCTCCCAGTATCAAAACCGCATCGGCCGCTTCGGTTTCTTTTAAAGATGGCGTATGAATATATCCTGAGTTTACAGTATGGAGGATAGTTCGCATCAGCTGGGCTTCATTCTCGGAAATCCCCTGGTAAAAATTTTCTTTTCCTACCAATTGCATCAGGGCAAAGTTTGTTTCCAATGATGCCCGTGGGGAGGCAATGCCTATTACTTTGTTGTTTGATAAAATCCCTTTCAGGTGGCTATATAAACTTTGTTTATCCGCCGCATCTGGAATTTTACTGCATATTAAAGGTTGCTGAATACGGTTTATGCTGTTTACAAATTCATACCCAAACCTGCCCCGGTCACAAATAAAATAACCGTTAACCTCGCCATTAAAGCGGCTGGTGATCTGCCGGAGTTCACCATATCGTTCGCCTGCAATAATATTACAGCCCAGGCTGCAATGCTGGCAAATAGAGGGAGCCATGGTCATATCCCATTTCCGGGTATAATGTTCCTTGAGGGTTTTGTCGGTAAAAACTCCGGTAGGGCAAACTTCAGCAAGATTACCGCTAAACTCGTTTTCGAGGATACCATCCTGAGCCCTTCCAAAATAAACATGATCATGTGCTGCAAATACATCAAGGTCTTTTCCACCTGCATAATCTTTATAAAACCTAACGCAGCGGTAACACTGTATGCAGCGGTTCATTTCATGATTGATAAAWGGCCCGAGATATTGGTTTTTATAGGTGCGCTTTTTGTATTGGAACCGACGGTAAGTGTGACCTGTCATCACGGTCATGTCCTGTAAATGGCAAGCACCTCCCTCATCACAAACCGCGCAATCATGCGGGTGATTAGTCATGAGCCATTCAATAACCTGTGAGCGAAAAGCTTTGGCCGTGGGATCGTTCACGGACAAATACATGTTGTCTTTCACCGCTTCCATGCATGACATCACTATACGGCCGTTGGTGTCCTGTTCGTCCTTAAAAAGTTTAATGGCACATTGGCGGCAGGCTCCTACCGACCCCATAGCGGGATGCCAGCAAAAATAAGGCAGGTTAAAACCAAGCGTAAGACAGGTTTCAAGCAAATTTTTGCCAGGTTTTACTTCATAAACTTTACCATCTATATAAATTGCTGCCATTGTGTTTTACCTCCACGGACATCTTTTTTCGTTTATATGCTTTTCAAAATCTTCGCTGAAATATTTCAGGCCGCTTTGCAGCGGTTCCATTGCTCCAGGTGCCAGGGCACAAAATGTGTTACCCGGTCCCAAATATTTAGTATGCATTTTTAACAACTCCAAATCTTCCGGTTGCCCTTCTCCATTTTCAATCGATAGCAAAATCTTTTCTGTCCAGGGCAATCCTTCTCTGCAGGGTGTACACCAGCCGCAGGACTCCTGTGCAAAAAAGTGCTCCAGGTTATGCACAAAACCAACCGGACAAGTTTGATCGTCCAAAATGATCATTGTACCTGTGCCCAGGCGACTGCCGGCCGCGGCTACCGATTTGTAATCCATTTTAATATCCAGGTGCTCCGTCACCAGGAAATCAGTAGAAGCACCACCCGGAAGGGCTCCCCTGAATTTGAAGCCATTTTGCATTCCGCCAGCATGTTCTTCAATGAGCTGCCGCATGGTAGTTGTCATTGGTAATTCCCATAAGCCGGGTTTATTTACTTTGCCGCTGATGCCATATAATTTAGTTCCGGCATCAGCTCCGGGGCTCAGGTCTTTAAACCAATCAGCCCCGTTATTAACAATATGCGGAATGTTGCAGAGCGTTTCTACGTTATTAACAATGGTGGGTTTGCCAAATAAACCGCTTATCTGCGGAAAGGGAGGTTTGGTACGGGGAGTGGCCCGCTTTCCTTCCAGCGCATTCAACAGCGCGGTTTCTTCTCCGCACATATATCGGCCAATACCTGTATGCAAATGCATTTCAAGGTTAAAACCTGTACCCAAAATATTTTTCCCGAGGTAACCGGCTGCATACGCTTCATCTATAGCCTGCCTGATGAGCCGGGCTGCCTTTTTATAGGCCCAGCGCAAAAAGACATACGATATATTAGCCTGTATAGCATATGCAGATACGATCATACCTTCAATTAATTGATGGGGATTGCCTTCAAGCAGCAGGCGGTCCTTAAAAGTTCCGGGCTCCATTTCGTCGGCATTGGCAACCAGGTATTTGGTTTGCGCACTATCATTCATGGGCACAAAACTCCATTTAATTCCAGTATTGAAACCTGCACCCCCACGGCCCTTAAGGTCCGACTCCTGCACCATTTTTGTAATTTCCTGTGGGGCCATGGTAATTGCCTTGTGCACAGCCAGATAACCGCCCACACGCACATAATCTTTAAGATTAAGCGGGGGGCGATTAATGTTGATATGCTGTGTGAGTGGCGTTTCCATGTTATTATTTATATTCTTTTAATATGTCATCCAGTTTATCGATGGTTAAATCCCGGTACAGATCATCATTAATCATTAATGCAGGGGCATGATCGCAGGTGCCGAGGCAAGGATTGGGTAAAAGGGTAAACCTGGCATCAGAAGTGGTTTCTCCAAATTTGATATGCAGCCGGGTTTTCAGGTGCTCATAAATTTTTTCATAACCCATTACATAGCAACTGATGCTATCGCACAGTAAAATAATATTGCGGCCAACCGGCTTACGGAAAATGAGGTTGTAAAATGTTGCCACACTGTCCAGTTCTTCGGCCGACATATCCATATGGGCGGCTATGGCATGAAGACTTTCATCCGAAATCCATCCACGATGATGCTGCACAATTTTCAATGCTTCAATACAGGCAGCTTTCCGAACGGGGACAAGTGCGATCTCATGATCTATCTTCCTAATTTCATCCGTTGATAGCATATCTTTTTATTTTATCCTGTAACTTCTATTCTTCGCCTATTTCATCTGTCAATATCGGCCAGTACATAATCCATAGCCCCTAAAATGGATAGTAAATCGGCAACCGTATACCCCTTGCTGATATATGGCAACATTTGCATGTGCGGGAACGAGGGCGTTCGGATCCTGACCCTATAGGGCGATGTGTTGCCATTACTGGTGAGGTAATAACTGTTGGCCCCTTTAGTGGCTTCGATACAACTCATCGCTTCGCCAGCTGGAATTACCGGGCCCCAGCTTACATTTAAAAAATGAGTAATTAGCGTTTCAATATCCTGCATGGTGTGTTTTTTGAGGGGTGGCGTAGTTAAAGGATGATCGGCCTTATAATCCCCTTCAGGCATATTTTTCACACATTGATCAATAATGCGCAGGCTTTGCCACATTTCTTCAACACGTACCCTGGCCCTATCATAACAATCGCCATTTTGTGCTGTCGGGATATCAAATTCAAAGTTTTCATAACCAGAATAAGGTTGTTTTTTTCTGAAATCCCATTCAAAACCACAAGCCCGTAAACCCGGGCCGGTCACCCCCCACTCTATGGCTTCCTCCAGGGTGTAAATGCCAATACCAACGGTTCGGCCTTTGAAAATGCTGTTACGCATCACCATCTGATGATACTCCCTGAGTTGTTTGGGGAAATAAGCAACAAAATCGCGCACCAGTTTATCCCAGCCTTTCGGTAAATCCTGGGCAACTCCCCCAATCCTAAACCAGTTAGGGTGCATCCTGGCTCCGCAAATAGCTTCAACAATATCAAATATCTTCTCCCTATCGGTGAACATGTAAAATACGGGAGAAAGCTGCCCCAAATCCTGGGCAAAAGTGCCGTACCATACCAAATGACTCGCGATGCGGAAAAATTCACATAACATGATGCGCATTACCTTTACCTTTTCAGGAACGGTAATGCCGGCCAGTTTTTCAACTGCCAGCAAGTACGCCAGATTGTTCATCACCCCACCCAGGTAATCTACCCGGTCGGTATAAGGTATATAGGTATGCCATGACTGGCGCTCGCCCATTTTTTCTGCTCCGCGATGATGAAAGCCAATATCGGGAACAGCATCAACAATATCTTCGCCATCTAACTGCAGAATAATGCGTAAAACGCCATGTGTGCCGGGATGTTGCGGACCAAGGTTCAGGAACATGAAATCGGCATCCTCACTATGTCTTTTTAATCCCCAGTCTTCCGGTCTGAATTGCAGGGCTTCCTGTTCACGGTCTTGTTTTTCGTCCCAAAGTTTAAATGGGCCCATTTCAGTAGCCCTTGCCGGATGTTCTTTTCGCAAAGGATGCCCTTCCCAGGTCAGTGGCATCAGTATACGGCTTAAATGGGGATGACCTTCGAAAGTTATGCCAAACATATCGTAAACTTCGCGTTCATACCAATTGGCATTTTTCCATAAAGAACTAATGGATGGCATGGATGGAAAACTGCCGTGTAAGGCTACTTTGAGGCGGATAAAGACGTTTCGTTTAAATGAAAGCAGATGATATACAACGGTAAAATCAGACGATGGCGATCCGTTGTTATTAGCCTGGCTCCGCTCATCAATAGCGCACAGGTCATACAATAATTCAAACGGATGATGGATAGTCTGCTTAAGATAGCTAAGTACCTTTGTTATGTTTTCTTTTGCAACCCATAAAGTAGTCATCTCATCAACTGTAAGTTGCTGAGTAAAGACAGACTCTCCAAATTTAGAGGTCAATTCATCTGCCAAGCCTGAATGATTATCCATGCTCTTTTAAACTTTATTTAGGTTTATTTAATACTAATAGCCTGATACAGGTATCAAATCATGTTCAAATCTCATCGGGAGAGCGAAAATCGATCATCTTTTTTCGTTCTTCCCTTTTTTCTTCCTTCATTGATACTTGTTCGGGCTTTATAACTCCTTGCGGACCAATGGCCCAACTTAAAGGTCTTTGTTCTTTGCCTACTGAGGCCGCCAGCAACATCAATCCCTGCATAAAAGCATCAGGCCGGGGCGGGCAGCCGGGTACGTATACATCTACCGGTAAAAACTTATCTACTCCTTGTACAACGCTGTAAATATCATACATGCCGCCTGAGTTGGCGCAGGACCCCATGGAGATAACCCATTTTGGCTCCATCATTTGTTCGTGCAAACGTTTAATGATGGGGGCCATTTTTACAAAAACAGTTCCGGCTATAACCATTACATCAGCTTCACGGGGGGTTCCCCGTATTACTTCGGCCCCAAAACGTGCAACATCATATTTGCTGGTTAAACTGGTGGCCATTTCCACAAAACAGCATGAAAGGCCAAAATGAAATGGCCACATCGAATTTTTTCGTCCCCAGGCCAGTAAATCCTGAACTGTGGTAAGCATAACACTTTGCCCCACAGACTCTTCAAAAGAACCTGTTCCTTTTAGCGTATTTGCCGGTTCAGCCGGGTTACTGAGCCACCATTTCATATTACAGGTTTCTTTAGGTTTAGTTTTTTATACGCTTTCAGAATTTTCTTGCCATCGGGGCCAAAATCCAATGCTCCGAGGCTCCACTCATAAATTAACACCGCAACCAGCAGCCCAATAAAAACACAAATACTGAGATAACCCGGCCACCCGAGTTCTTTAAATGCCAAGGCCCATAAAACAATAAATACCACCTCGATATCAAAGATGACAAACATCATGGCAACCAGGTAAAATTGGGCCGAAAAACGCAGTCTTGCTGACCCGGTTTCTAATATGCCTGATTCGTAAGGCTGGCCGGTGGCCCTATCTGTATGACGTTGGCCCAAAAAATAGGAAAGGGAAATAATAAGGATCATTAAGGCTAAAACAAAAGCACCGTAAACTATAAATGGCCAGAACGGTACACTGGATGGGTTTGATACATTCATAATTATTATATTATAAAACAACCTCAACAAACTGCTTTTGTTCTTGAATGGGGTATTTCCCTGAATTTTAGCTTAGGAATTATAAATAATTATACTTCGCCTTTAATGTAATGTTCCATGTTTTCGATAATGAATTTTTGCTCTTCGATGATGTATTTCACTACGTCGCCAATGGAAACAATACCCATTAATTTGCCATCGTCTATTACCGGCAAATGCCTTATAAACTTATCGGTCATCAACCTCATGCAATCTTCTATGCTATTGCTGGAGGATACCGTAACCGGATTTTCTGTCATGATTTCCCCAACCAGGATTTCTTTGGAAGCTCTCCCTTTTAGGATCACCTTACGTGCGTAATCTCTTTCCGTGAAAATGCCGATGAATTCTCCTTGTTCCATCACTAAAATGGCACCTATGTTTTTTTCGTACATTAACTCCAG
>NZ_JBFUJG010000096.1:0-20172 GCF_056401495.1 Mucilaginibacter sp. P4_E8 | reverse complement strand
ATTTCAGACATGGCATGTACGAGCATTTGAAGCCCCATTTTGATCAATTGAAAAAAATAAAAAAATAATTACTTTTTATGTACTACATAATAACTTAATAATTATATTTGCTTCCCGCCTTCCAAATGCGGCGAGAACCAATTATAATTATTATGAATAGTATAACCTCTTTGTTTAGGCTCCTGGGCTTATTAGTGTGCTTTTCTTGCATCAGGACAGTTTATGCCCAGGATAATAATCAACCCGCACTTAACTACCTGTACAAACCTGGCGATAATGGTTATGCCTGCTTCAGGATTCCTGCATTATTAAATACTTCGAATGGAGTTTTGCTGGCATTTGCCGAGGCCCGCAAAAATAATTGCGGTGATTCCGGGGATATTGATTTAGTGCTTAGGCGTTCAGAGGATGGAGGAAAAACATGGAGTGACATGCAGGTTGTGTGGAGCGATTCTACCAATACCTGCGGTAACCCTGTACCTATTCAGGATGCTGCTACCGGCAAAATATGGCTTATATCGACATGGAATTTAGGCACTGACCATGAAAGACAAATTGTGGATGGAACCAGTAAAGATAGCCGGCGGGTATTTTCATTATCATCTGATGATGTTGGTAAAATATGGTCGGCAGCAAAAGAGATTACCTCACAAGTAAAAATGCCCGACTGGACCTGGTATGCAACCGGTCCCTGCCATGGTCTGCAAATAAGCCGGGGTAAATTTAAAGGCCGTATGGTTGTGCCAATAAACCATATAGAGAAACCCACCGGTAAAAACTTTGCCCATATTATTTACTCTGATGATCACGGTAGTACCTGGCAAGTAGGAGCTAATACACCTGCTGACATGGCAAATGAAACCACCGTTGCCGAGATTAAAAAAGGACATCTGATGATAAACATGCGTAACAGTGGCCGCAAGGATAAAACCCGTAAGTTTGCCACCAGTAAAAATGGCGGTGCAACCTGGCGCCATATGGGTACGGATACAGTACTTATTGAACCTATATGCCAGGGCAGTCTGCTAAATTATCAGCTCACACCTAAAAAGTCCATCTTGCTTTTCAGCAATCCGGCAAACAAATCCGCACGATCTAATCTTACGTTACGCTTGAGTTTGAACGATGGTAAAACCTGGGCAGCAAGCCAGGTGATATTCCCGGGGCCTTCTGCCTATTCAGACATTGCGGTTAACAATGATAAACAGGTTGTTTGCCTGTATGAAGCCGGTATAACCAAACCTTACGAAGGGATCGCTTATAAAGCTGTAGATCTTCTCCCATTATTAAAGCCATAAATTAATAGCTATCCCCAACCAATTATTTAACTAAACCTAATTATTCACCTTTAATATGTAGTACATAAGTACTAAATAATCAAATTATGCGAAGAAAATTACTGATTTTATTACTCATGGCCTGTTGTGTGGCCATTGGTAAGGTAAATGCACAAACCAATGCATTTACGGTATCCGGAGTGGTTTCTGATGGTGCCAGAAATGAAACCTTACCTGGTGTTAGCGTGAAATTAAAAGGCACATCAATAGGCACGCTATCAGATATGAATGGTAAATATACATTGCGTGTCCCTTCCTCAAGTTCAACGCTTATATTTTCATTTATTGGATATGATAATACCGAACTATCCATTAATGGCAGGGAAACGATAAATGTAACGTTAAATGCCAATTCAAAATCATTATCAGAAGTAGTGGTGGTGGGCTACTCACAACAAACCCGTGAAAAAAACACAGCATCAATTTCTAAACTTGATGCAAAACAATTGGTAAACACCGCCAATGCTACCGCAATTAAC
This sequence comes from Mucilaginibacter sp. P4_E8, assembly GCF_056401495.1. Taxonomy (NCBI): domain Bacteria; kingdom Pseudomonadati; phylum Bacteroidota; class Sphingobacteriia; order Sphingobacteriales; family Sphingobacteriaceae; genus Mucilaginibacter; species Mucilaginibacter sp. P4_E8. The sequence goes on along the minus strand of NZ_JBFUJG010000096.1, from coordinate 18,356 downwards.
GCGTTACAGGGGAAAATAGCAGGTGTTTCCATTCCAATTTCCAATGGTCAGCCGGGATCGGCCCCAAGTAATATCATTATTCGTGGCGGATCTAAGCTAAATGTATATGGTACAGGTACCGGTAACTCGGGTGGCGACCCCGTGCTAAGTTCAGATGCCTCCAGCCCCCTGGTGATTGTGGATGGGATTTTCAGGCCGATGAAAGACATCAATCCTGATGATATTGAATCATTGCAGGTCATGAAAGATGCCGCTTCAACTGCCATATATGGGGCAAGGGGCGCCAATGGTGTTATCGTCATTAAAACAAAAGGTGGCAAATTTGGATCAGGTAAAGCTAATATCACCTTTAATTACCGTACCAACTGGGAGGTGCCAACGGGGCAGCAAAATTACATGAGCGCACGCGATTACCTAACGCTGGCACGTACCACTGTTAAAAACACATTCGACGCAATTGATAAAAATACTTTGCTCAATAACGGTGGGTTTTCTGCCGGTACTAAAGTGTATACCACCAAAGGACAGTATGGTACAGCTACCAACCTTACCGCACTGTATGATAATATTGTAGCGGTAGAGGGTCAGGATTATGTAAATAATTTGTTGGCCAAGGGATGGGAAACAATGGATGACCCCATTAATCCGGGAACAAAGTTGCTTTTTGCTGATAATCATTACCAGGATAAGCTATGGAACAYAGGTATGACCAATAATTACAATTTGGGTGTTGATGGGGGCAGTCAGGTAGCCAATTATAATGTGTCATTTAACTATATAAATCAGGCTGGTACATTTGTGGGTACAAACTATAAGCGCTATAGTGCCTTAGGCAATTTTAGTTTTAAAGCTACCAATAACCTGCAAATTAACGCGATGGTTAACTATCAGAATATATTGCCAAATTATGTGGATGCCTATACCAATGACCTTGTCAGGGCCACGCGTATTACACCGCTCATCCGTATATTTAAAGATGATGGTACGCCAACCACCGGCGAAAATCTGACCACCCGTAACCGCTTTCATACATTGGCTTATGATAATACCAGAGTATCAACCGAGCGATTGGCATCAAGGGTAGATGCCGATTGGAGCATTGTTAAGGGTTTGCATTTCAGGCCGGCCTTATCTTATTTAATTAACGATGGCAGAACACTGTTTTCCAGGAAAGCATTTCCTGATCCTATCCAGTTTGCCACTTCCCGTTTAAAAACAGAGAACGTTAACAATACCCGCCAATTGATGATTGATCATATATTACAGTATGATTATACCTTGCATGAGGATCATCATTTTATGGTCCTGGGCGGGTTTAACTATACCCGTAATACTGGTAATGTAGTAGACATCGGTTCGCAAAGAGGTACAAATGATTATATCACTACCATTAACGAGCCAACTGTAACTACTGTAAATGGTATTACTGTTACCAACGTAACCAATTTTGGTACCAGTTTAAGTGAATCAAGATCGGCCAGTTTTTTTGGCCAGTTAAGTTATGATTATCAATCTAAATATTTGTTCAGCGCAGTGGTCAGGCGCGATGGTTTCTCCAACTTTGCTCCGGCAAACAAATATGGTACTTTCCCCTCAGCCTCTGTTGGTTGGAATATCAACAGGGAAAGCTTTTGGAAAGAAAATGTGGTTAGTACGTTAAAATTACGTGGTAGCTGGGGCCAGGCCGGCTCAAGCGATCTGAGTTTGACGGATACTTATGGTAATTATACGTCTACAGTGTATAACCAGCTTGCAGGCATTCAGCGTGCAAACTTATCTAATCCAAACCTCAAATGGGAAACTACCCAAACCACCGACGTTGCAGTTGACGCCGGATTTTTCAAAGACCGGGTTACTTTAACTGTCGATTTTTATAATAAGTTAACTAAAGACAGGCTTGATTTAAAACCTTTACCTGCCGAAGCACCCTTCTCATCAATAATATTTAATAATGGCACCATTCAAAATAAGGGTGTCGAAATAGAATTGCAGGCAACAGTGCTTCGTGCAAAAGATTTTAGCTGGCGTACTAATTTCTCCTTTGCTTACAACGCGCAAAAAGTAATATCGCTGCCTAATAACGGACGCAATAAAAATCGCCAGGGAGGGGGCGTAGTGATTGATCCGCGTACCGGCAAAGAGATAGAAGTGGGTGGCTATGCCGAAGGCGAACGTCCGTTTAGCTATTACGCCTGGAAAGTGGTGAAAGTATTTTCAACAGATGCAGAAGCGGCTGCCTGGCAGGCTACACATGTTGACCAGATTGCTTCGGCAGCTGGTCTCAAGACAGGTAAACACGCGGGTGATTATCAGTTTGATGACCTGAATAATGATGGCATTATTGATAACCGGGACCTGGTTTTTATGGGTTACAAAACACCAAACAAAACCGGCGGTATGCAAAACACATTTGCCTACAAAGGTTTTACTATGCGGGTGAATGTGGATTTTTCATTGGGCAACATGATAGATAATGGCTCGCTGGGACGCGAACTGGGACAGGGCAGGGCTTATAATGAAGGAGCGCCTATAGAGGCCTTAGGGCCTGATATCTGGCAAAAACCAGGTGATGTTGGTAAGAAGTATGCACGCTTCTCCTTCGGGGATTCAGATTTCGGACAAAAGAACTTTATCCGCCAGGCGGCCAGTGATGTAGGTACCGGCAGCGCCTATTCTGCCGATGTTTCCACGCTGATCAGTAAAGGAGATTTCCTGGCTTTCCGCGAGGTTTATTTGAGTTATGATCTGCCTAAAAGTTTATTGTCCAAAATTAAATCAACCGGACTAACCATTTTTGTCAGTGCTACCAATCTGGGCTACTTAACAGCTTATAAAGGCCAAAATCCAGAGGTGGTCACCGGTTTTGACCCAGGAGGTTATCCACGGGCAAAGCAATTCACTTTAGGAGCATCATTAAGATTTTAATTTTATTATCATGAAAATGAAAAAGATATATATCATACCGGCCGTGATCATTTTAGTGACAGCCGTTTGTACCTCATGTAAAAAATTATTAGAGGTTACACCACAATCGCAAATTACCGATCAGGTATATTTTAAGAACGAAACTGACTTTGAACCTTATGTAGTAGGTACTTATACTTCTATCCGTTCCYTCGCCAATTCTGTTTTGTATGGTACTGAACGGAGTGAGGAGCTTATTAATGGGACGAACAGCCGCTTATCAACCGCATGGTCGCAAATACTAAGCCCAACGGTTGGCGCTATTAATTACAACGGACAGTATAAAGCAATTGGTAATGTTAACCTGCTGCTTAGCAAGATAGAGCCGTTCAATTTTTCAAACCCTGCAATAAAAAATAAATTAAAAGCCGAGGCGCTTTGTCAGAGGGCCTATACTTATTTTTATCTGGTTCGTATTATTGGCAATACACCACTCATGCTGCAGGCTATTACTGATGATAATGTACCGCTGCTGCCAAGATCAAAGGCATCTGATGTATTGAAACAGGTTTTTGCTGATCTGGATCTGGCTATCAGTTTATTCCCTGATAAAAACTATGCTAATAAATACCGTTTTTCATACGGTGCGGCACAGGCATTAAAAGCAGAAGCAAAACTTTGGAGCGCTAAGGTTTTAGGTGGTGGCGAAGGTGATTTTAATGATGCCTTAAAGGCCGCTGAAGCGGTTGAGAGCACTGCGGTTAGCCTGTTGCCCAACTTTAAGGATGTAACTACTACAAGGGCCAATGCAGAGGTTATCATGTCTGCCTATTATTATCGCGATGAAACGGGTGCTAATTATGGCCTCAATGCCTTACCATTTTTAACGGCCATATCCAGCRCCACTAACCTGGATAGTATTGCCTACTGCTTAACCTCAGTTAACGGACAGGGAGGATACCAGATAAGTAAAGAAAGCCGCGCTCTTTTCAGCGCTTTACCCAATGATAAGCGTATACCAGCAACCTTTATTATTGAGCGACAAGGCAATGTGCAAAAAAGCGCATGGATAACAAAATTACCCGGTACCAAATATGTTGATGACAGAGTATCAGATAATGACGTGATCATGTGGCGTCTGGCTGATATTTATCTGATCGAAGCAGAAGCCTACGCTGGTTTAAACAATACCGGGCAGGCTATAACCTACTTAAACAAGGTAAGGATAAGGGCTGGTATTAGTAATTATGACGGTGCTAACGATAAATCAACTGTTGAACGGGCCATATTTGACGAAAGAGGGCGTGAATTATTTTTTGAAAACAAACGTTGGTATGATATAGTACGCTTTCATTACGGTGCAACTATTAATGCTTATGACTATGTTCCAAATTTGAAGGGAAAAACAACACCTTTATTCTGGCCGCTTTCAACAACTGTACTGGCTGCAAACTCCAAATTGGTACAAACGGAAGGTTACTAATTATCTGTATTAATGTGATTTTTATGAAAAAGGAAGAATGGTTCAATTACAAAAAACTAAGCGACGAACAGTTTACTGCATTCAGAGAAAATGGCTTTTTAATTATCAAAGAAATTGTTAAGCCTGAGGGACTAATGCAAATGCAGGAGGAATGTATGCTTGCCTGGAACAATGAAAAAGAATCATTTGATCCTGATAAAAGCTGGTTGCAAAACTCCTTGCTGGTAAACATACATCATCATGCGCCAACGGTATGTGATTATTACTTCGAAGGTCCGCTTGTTGATATCGCATCGCAAATTATCGGCCCTAATATTAAGGGAGCTACCTCGCAGCTCACTTTTAAAATGAAGGGTAATACCAAACCTTTTGGCTGGCACCAGGACAATGGTTATGGCGAACTGGAACCTTATAACGCGTTAACTACACTTACCGCGCTTGATGATACTGATAGGGGTAACGGTTGCCTGTGGCTGATACCGGGCAGTCATAAACAAGGCCAGATAAGGGTTAAGCAAAACGAGGAACAGAAAAAAAGCCAATCCGAAATTATTGTTGATGCCGACGAAAGCCTTGCTGTACCGATGGAAATGAAAGCTGGTGATACACTTATATTTAATTGCTGGATGCTGCATAAATCAGATGGTAACTATTCCAGCAATCGCGACAGACGCATTCTGTTTTTGCGTTATGCTGATGCGGACGCTGTAGAGGTTTATAACGGTAACAAACCACGTCTTGGGCGGCTGTTAAAAGGCAATACCAGGTTTGAAGAAGTTAAAGCATTTGAATCCGATCTATAAATTTTACATCACTGATGCAAAAACTCACAACAGAAACATTGAAAGGTAATTGGGCCACCTTATTATTGCCCATTAACAAAGATAATTCCATTGACTATCACTTATTGGGTGATGAAATTGACTATATGATAGCTGCTGGTGTTAATGGGATATATTCAAACGGTACAGCTGGTGAGTTTCATAATCAAACCGAGCAGGAGTTTGATAAGATCAATGCAATACTGGCTACTAAGTGTACCGCGGGGGGTATGCACTTTCAGATCGGAGCCAGCCATCCTTCGCCCGTTATATCACTTGAGCGGGTTAAAAGAAGCATTGGCCTGCAACCCGGAGCTGTACAAATTATCCTTCCCGACTGGGTAATTGCTAATGGCTATGAGCAAATAGCTTTTTTAGAAGGTATAGCTGAGCATGAAACCCCATTAGTGCTTTATAATCCGCCGCATGCAAAAACAGTGCTTAAACCTTTTGAGTTTGCAAAGCTTAAACAAGCAATACCCCAGCTAATTGGCTTAAAAGTGCTTAGCGGCAATGAGCATTGGGTTGAGGCAATGAAACAATACGCGGGAGATCTATCCATATTTGTGCCTGGTCATTTCCTGGCAAGCGGCGTAAAAAATGGTATTGCTTCGGGAGCTTATTCAAATGTGGCCTGTATCAATCCACTTGCGGCACAAAAATGGTGGGAGCAAATGCATATGGATATTAATGCCGCGCTTGATATAGAACGTCGCATTTTACAGTTTTTTAAACAATGTATAACACCTTACCAGGAAAAGCAGTATTCTAATCCGGCTTTAGACAAATTCTTAGCAGCAATAGGTGGCTGGATGCCTTTAGGTACGCGTTTACGGTGGCCTTATCAATCCATCACAGAATTAGATGTGTTACCCGCTCGTAAACTCGGGAAAAATTTAATACCTGAGTTTTTTAATAATTAAATATAATTTAACAATCATATAGATGAAAATAAAAGGCATAGTTGCTGCAACATTTGCTGCTTACAATAAAGATGGTGGCCTGAATACAGATATTATAATAACAATTGTAGAAAAACTTATTGCCGATGGCGTTTCGGGAGTTTATATCTGCGGTACAAATGGCGAAGGTCCTAACATGACCGTGGAGGAGCGCATGGCTGTTGCCGAAGCTTATGTAAAAGCGGCCCGCAAGCGCATATTGGTGCTGGTACATGTTGGGCATACCTCAATCATGGAATGCAGAAAGCTTGCCGCCCACGCTGCAGCTATTGGTGCGGATGCATTTTCTGCTGTTGCGGCGTTTTATTTTAAACCAGTGTCGGTTCAAAACCTTGTTGACTGTATGGCCGAAATTGCATCATCAGCCCCCAATCTTCCGTTTTATTATTACCATATGCCCTCCCTTACAGGTATAGGCATGGATATGGTTGATTTTTTGAAACTTGGCGAAACCGCGATACCTAATCTTGCCGGTATAAAATATACAGCCTCAACATTGTATGAATATCAGGCATGTTTAAACTATAAAGCAGGTATGTTCGATGCGCTTTTTGGCTTTGATGAGATGTTGCTGAGTGCGTTAATTGTTGGTGCAGAAGGTGCAATTGGCAGTACCTATACCTTTGCAGCGCCGGTTTACTTAAATATTATAGCTCTTTACCGTGCCGGTAAGCTTGATGAGGCCCGAAAGGTACAGCTAACCATGGTTAACGCAATCAGATGCATTACCAGGCATCCATCAATTGCCGCGCAACGGGCTATCATGAAAATGCTGGGTATGGATTTGGGAGATGCAAGATTACCATTAACCTCATTAACGCAACAAGCTTATGAACAGCTCAAAACCGATCTGGAAGAACTTGATTTTTTCAATCTGCTTAAAAGTTACCAGTCGCAAACAGGTGAAACAAACACATTACTGGGTTAACAACACTTATGTTATGCAATTAGGCAATATTTATCTATATATAATTTTTATGCTTTTAGCAGTAAATAGCAAGACTCAGCAAAATACCGGGTCTCCTCATTTTAGTTGGTCACAGCTGCCTGCATTGCCAGATAAGCATGGTTTTGCCGGCTCATTTGCCGGAGTATCAAATGGTTGTTTAATTGTGGCGGGCGGTGCAAATTTTCCGGATGGCGGTGCCCCATGGACGGGTTCAAAAAAAGTATGGACGGATAAAATTTTCGTGCTTGAAAAACCTGATGGTGTTTGGAAAGATGCCGGAAGGCTTTCACAGCCTCTTGGCTATGGCGTATCCATAGTTTATAACAATCAGCTTATTTGTTTTGGGGGCAGTAACGTGAAAGGGCATTACAAAGATGTTTTCAGCATTACTTATCAGCATGGTAAAATAAATATCAGGAAATTGCCCAACTTGCCCACCACATTGGCAAACTGTGCCGGAGCATTGGTTGGAAATACGGTTTACATTGCGGGTGGCTTAATCAATCCTGATGATAAACATGCGGCACGTAATTTCTGGTCAATTGATTTGGCACAGCCTGCAGATAAGCAAACATGGCAAAGATTAGAAACCTGGCCAGGTCCGGAACGGATGTTAAGTGTTGCTGGGGTTCAAAATGGCAATTTTTATATGTTTAGCGGCGCTGCGTTAACAGATGATGGTAAAGGTTCAGTTAAACGGATTTATTTAATGGACGCTTATAAGTATAAGAAAGGGGAGGGCTGGAAAAAGTTATCCAAAATGCCATATGCCACAGTTGCAGCAGCGGGACCGGCGTACTATTTAAAACACCGTGAAAAGGATCTTTTTTTAATATTTGGCGGAGACGATGGTAAAATGGTTGAAGCAGCGGGGGAGTTAAAGGATAAACATCCCGGTTTTACAGCTAATATACTTGGTTATGATGTTGCAAAGAACTCATGGTTTGATGCAGGAAAAATATTTACTGATAATAAATCAGATTCAGTTTTAAACCCCAATAACAGCATTTGGGCGCCTGTAACCACCACATCAGTATTGTGGAATGGCAGTTTGGTATTTCCCGGAGGTGAGGTTAGACCAGCCGTACGAACACCCCGGGTGCTAAGGGCCACATACATCCCTGTTTTAAATAAGGAATAATTCAACTATTATTAAATACCAATGGCAAACTCAAAAACCTCAAATTCTTATTACCCATGGCTTGTTGTAGGTATGTTATGGATTGTGGCTTTTCTCAATTATTTCGACCGTATTCTTATCACCTCCATGCGCGACCCAATAGTGTCGGATTTTCATTTAAGTGATGCACAATTTGGGCTGCTTACTTCGGCATTTCTTTGGTCTTATGGTATACTAAGTCCATTGGGTGGTTATTTTGCTGATAAATATGGCAGGAAATCAGTAATAGTTTTTAGTGTATCAGTATGGTCGGCAGTAACCATCTGGACTGGCTTTGTAACCTCATACAATGAAATGCTGGTTGCCCGCATCATTATGGGCATTAGCGAAGCGTGCTATATTCCTGCTGCCCTGGCCTTAATAACCGACTATCATAAAGGCCGCACAAGATCATTGGCTACCGGATTACACATAAGTGGTTTGTATGCTGGTTTAACATTAGGCGGTTTGGGCGGTTATATTGCAGAATTATGGGGTTGGCGATATGGTTTCCAGGTGTTTGGGTTGTTCGGCATATTTTATGCTGTAATCCTTTTGTTTTTATTGCGGGATACATCTAAAGCATCAGATAATCAACTGGAAGCTATAAAAATACTTGAAAAGCCAGTTAATCTTGTGGATTCTTTCAAAGTCCTGTTTTCTGAATCATCATTTCGTATCCTTTTATTTTATTTTTGCGCGTTAGGTATAGTAAACTGGCTGATTTATGGTTGGCTCCCTACTTTTTTGAAAGAACATTTTCACCTGGGCCTTGGCGAGGCCGGATTTTCGGCAACTGGGTATGTACAAATAGGCTCTTTTATTGGTGTAATATGTGGCGGCCTGCTTGCCGACCGTTGGTCGCGCAGTAATTCAAAGGGACGTTTATATATTGTGATCATAGGTTTTACACTTGGTGCACCGTTTCTGTTTTTAATGGCGTCTACCTCTGTTTTTTTTATAGGTATCATGGCCATGCTTGTTTACGGGATATCCCGTGGGTTTAACGATGCTAACCTGATGCCCATATTATGCCAGATTGTTGATAGCCGTTATATAGCTACAGGATATGGATTCCTCAATTTCTTAAGTACCATCATAGGGGGCATTATGGTTTACGTAGGTGGGATGCTTAAAGATGCACACGTTGATCTGTCAATTATTTATCAGGTTTCGGCAGTCCTTATGTTAATAGCTACCTGGTCGCTTTTTGCAATCAAGATCGAAAAAACATCCTATTAAGCTCAAAGGAATTTATAAAAAAGCCGCCTCAATTATTCATGAGGCGGCTTTATCAATTGATATGGTGTATTTAATCCTGTGGATTATTTATAATCCGGGTTTTGAATTAACACTCCACCGCTCTTGTCAATTTCTGTTTGCGGAAGCGGCCATTTGTAAAACTTATCTTCAAAATGGTAATTGATCAATGAGGTTTTAACATTATTAAGTACCGGGCCGGCAATATGCCATCTTAACAGATCATAATGGCGCAGACCTTCAAAAGCAAGTTCAATCCTGCGTTCATGTCTTATCCGTTCGCGCATTTGCTCTTTGGTATATCCTGCCGGATACGGAGGCATGCTTACCCGTGCTCGCAGATCGGCCATAGCCTTATAAACGGTAGCATCCGGACCAACAATTTCATTCTGAGCTTCTGCATACATCAGCATCACTTCGCCCAAACGTAGTATAACTGCATCTTGCTGGCTAAGGGTTGAAAAGCCATAAGGCATATTGTTAGGCTCTAAAAACTTAATGGTACCATAACCGGTAGGCCTCAGGTTTGATGGATGATAAACCTTGCCCGGCCCAAAATCAACAGAATCTGCGTACACTGTTTTACGCAATCTTGGATCGCGRTTATTAAACTGGTTTTTGGTATCGGTAAGTGGTGATGAACCGGGTGAGGTACCATAAGGTAACCCATCGGTACATTCAAAAGCATCAACCATGTTTTGCAGCGGCGCGCAGGCATCCCAGTCGCCATAATACATATCCCATTGTGCTGCATTGTTAGGGGCCAAAAAGTTAATAGAGAAGATGATCTCGGTATTATTTTTTTGTGTGGCATCCCTGAATACATCTTCAAAATTGGTGCTCAGTTTATACTGCCCCATCAAATCAAGACAAATATCTCTCACTTGTGTCAGTATAGCCGGATCTGGCGTGCCTGTATTACCATAAGCAGCAAATAATAATACCCTTGCTTTTAATGCTTTTGCCGAAGATGCCGCCGCGTGCCCACCATTGGCATAGTAAGCGGCAGTATTCAAGTTGGCAATACTATAATCCAGATCAGTGGTGATCTGGGTCAGAACTTGTGCAGCCGGCACTTTAGGTTGTTTTTGATTACTCAGATCAAGCGGTTGTAGCACCAATGGTACATCGCCATAAATGCTATACAATTGAAAATAGAAAAAAGCCCTGATGAACCTTACTTCGCCTTCGTATACCTTTCTTTGCGCATCAGAAATGTCGCTTCCTTTGTAATTAGTCAGATTTTGAAGGAATAAATTTACCCGCGCAATACCGGTATAACTATCATTGTAAATCCCGGTTTCGTAGCCGCCGGTAGTTGGGTTAAAATTGCCCTGAACAAAATCCTTAGAACCACCCGAGCCAAACTGATTATAGCCATTATCGGTAAAGCAATCCCTGAAACCTATACCTACTGCAAACTCTTCAGGCTGTAAGGAGCCATAAACAGCAGCAAGAGCCTGATCAAAATCAGCTTTTGATTTATAAAAGGTTGAGGTGGCTATCTGATCCAAAGGGTTTAGATCCAACGTTTTTTTACATGCACCTAAAAACAGTGATGTAATGAATATAGTTGTTATTATAATTCGATTTTTCATTTGGGGGCTGATTAAAAAGTAACGTTTAAACCAAAAGAGTATATTTTATTTTGCGGGTATTGCACCTGGTCTCCGCTGCCATAACGCTCAGGATCAAGGCCTTTGAACTTGGTTATGGTTAATAAATTATCGCCGGCAAAATAAACTCTCAGCCTGTTGATACCTACCTTTTTGGTAATCTGTGCAGGAATAGTATAACCGAATACAAGGTTTTTAAGTCGCGCATAGGATGCGTCCTGTAAGAAATAAGAAGACCGGCGACCGATTTTATCCGGTGCGCTTTGCCCAAAATAGATACGCGGCATAGTAGTTGACGGATGCTCAGGTGTCCATGCGTTTAACCAATCTGTGGTAGGCGAGGCCCCCTGTACAAAAGGTATGGTGCCCCATCCAGACACGTACGATTTTACACCATAAACACCTTGAAGCATGGCAGACAGGTCAAAGCCTTTAAAACTGGCTGATAGGTTAAATGAGTAATTTAACTTTGGATAGACACCACCAATGATGGTCTTGTCATTTTGGTCAATTTTGCCATCACCGTTAACATCCTTGTATTTCAAATCGCCCGGTAAGGTAGAATCGGAAAATTGTTTAGGCGAATTGGCAACCTCTGCCGCTGATTGGAATATCCCAATCACCTGCAACATATAAAATGAATTCCAGGGTTGCCCGTTTTGGTTAATGGTATAATCATTAATTTCTGTCTGGCCAAACTGTACCAGCTTATTACGATTATGATCAACGTTAACACCCAAGTTATAGGCAAAGCCGCTCAAAGCACCATCACGTACAACGTTATTGTATGACAAACCAAGTTCAACACCCCTGTTATTAACAACACCATCGTTAATAGTGGGAGCACCTAAGCCCACAACCGCGGTAACCTGCGCAGTTCTTAAAATGTCAGATGTCGTTTTATTATACCAATCAGCCGTTAAATTAAAGTTTTTGAAAATGGTAACATCCAAACCAATATCGGTCATGGTAGTGGTTTCCCACTTAATAGCAGGATTGTTCAGGTTTTGCTGGGCCACGCCTGTTGTAAGGGTTGAGTTATCAAAAGAGTAACCACTGGTAAAATTCAGCAATGCCTGATATGGATAATTGGCTCCATATCCGCCAATTACAATGTTTTGATTACCTAACTGGCCCCATGAACCTCTTAATTTAAAATTATCCAGCCATTTTAAATTCATTGCTTTTACAAATGGCTCTTCGGTGGCCCGCCAACCTCCTGAAAACGATGGGAATATTCCCCACTTGTTCTTGCCTGCAAATTTTGAACTTCCGTCATCACGGATATTAGCTTCTAACAGGTAACGACCTTTATAATCATAATTCAAACGGCCGAAATATGACATTAAAGCCCATTGATTGGAGGTACCATAAGCATTTTGTATATCTGAACCTCCAGCGTTCAGTTCATGTAAATCCAAGTCAGCAAAGTTCTTGCGATATCCTGATAAATTTTGATATTTACTTTGTTCAATACTGTATCCGACCTGGGCCTTAATATTATGCCCGTGAAAATCATGCGCATAATTTAAGTAGCTATATAAATTGGTATAAACGGTTTGTTCGTCCTGCTCGGTTAAACCCTTGCCCAGGTCCAGTGAAGTTTGCAGTTGATTGGTCTTGAAATTGTATTCATCAAGGGTTGCTTTAAAATCCTTGTATTTATCCATATTAAAGTTCACAGCACCTTTGGTATACCAGGAAAAATCCTTATTGAATTGAACTTCAACCCAGCCTTGTGCATTTACGGCATAATCATTGGTAATCCTGGTAAAGTTTTGATCCAGTACAGCTATCGGGTTCTTATTGTTATACTCAAAGTCATAGGCTTTGTAAGTGTAACGCCCGCTGCCATCGGTCAGGTAAGGACCATAAGTAGGTGCTTGTGACATGGCCGAAAGAAAAAGGTCCATTGAAGAACCGTCCCATTGGCTGGGTGATGAAGGATTACCTGCAACAGCATCCCTTGTGCCTGATTTTAACAGCACATTGGTTCCGAATTTAATATGGTCGTTAATCTTTGAGGTTAAATTAATACGTGCATTGTATCGTTTATAATCAAAGCCCCTTTCAATACCATTCTGATTAATATAACCCAATGATACGTTATAAGTAGTTTTGTCATTACCGCCGCTAAAGGTCAGGTTATGGTTTTGTGTGGGAGCGGTTCTGAATATCAGGCTTAACCAATCGGTATTAGGGTAATGCAGCCTGTCTGTACTGTTACGGTAAAGATCGATCTGATCCTGCGGGTAAAGCGATTTAGCATCTGTTGTACCACTGTTGATCCGGGCCTGATTAAACAACTCCATGTACTGGGCAGAGTTGGTTACCAGTTTAAACATTTTGGTAGGACTGTAAAAACCCACATTGCCATCATAGGTAACTGACATTTGCCCGGCTTTACCTTGTTTTGTTGTAACCAGTACTACACCATTTGCAGCTCTTGAACCATATATAGATGCAGAAGCCGCATCTTTCAGCACAGACACGTTATCTATATCGGTTGGGTTAATATCGCTAAAGCTGCCGGGAACGCCATCGATCAATACCAGTGGATCTGAACCCGCTCCGCTAAATGTACTATTACCGCGGATACGAATAGATACGCTCTCATTGCCTGGTTCACCAGAGCCGACATTTACTGCTACACCGGGAGCCAATCCCTGAAGCATGGAGGCTGGATTCACCACCGGGCGCTTGTTCAATGTTTCGCCGTTAACAGTGGAAACCGCTCCGGTCAGGTTTACTTTCTTTTGCGTTCCGTATCCCACCACTACAACTTCATTAAGGGCTGATGTTTGCTCCTTTAAAACCACATCGATACGGGTTTGATTACCTACCGGAATTTCTTGTGAAACAAAACCAATAAAACTAAATACCAATATAGCCTTATCGTCAGTTACATCAACCTTATAGTTGCCATCAATACCGGTTTGTGCGCCAACGTTGCTTCCCTTTACTTTGATGGTAACACCGGGTAAAGGCAAACCTTTTTCATCTTTAACCTGGCCGGTAACAGTAATGGCCCAAACTGGTTTTGACTCAACCGGTTTTGGCGTAACCACAATGGTGTTGTTATTGATCACATAGGTAAAAGGCTGATTTTTGAAGCATTGATTTAAAACTTCTTCAAGATCGGCATTTGACAGGTGTACATTTACAGGCACTGCCTTTTTGAGCATTTTGGCGTTATAGAAAATACTGAAGCCACTTTGCCGGTGAATTTCCTGTAGGGTTTCTGACAGGGAAGCGTTGCTTTTATCCAGGCTTACCTTTTGTGCAAAGGAAGTGGCAGCGCTAACCTGCAGTATAGAGACCAGGCACAAAAAGAACGACAACTTCATAATTAGAAATAATTTAGCTTTAACGCAGGATAGCTTCCTGCAACTTATTGCAGTAGAATTTTTATACATTTGAATGTTGGGTTAAATAATTGGTTATGAGAAATATGATCATTAGTATTACCTGACAGCTATTTGTAGCTTTATACCAGGGGCGCTGCGAACGCTCCTGGTTATAAACAGGTAACATTATTAAAGCGGAAATGTCTACTTCATAATGATTACCCTCCTTCCATCTATTTTATAGTGAATTGAACGAGTTAGCTGCATAATATCCAGTAATTCGTTGATGTTTTTGTATTTGGATACTGTACCTCCAAACTCATTGTTTGTTACATCGCCCTGATATTCTACGTCAACATCATACCAGCGACTCACCTGTTTCATCACTTCAACAATATTTAGGTCATGGAATATGAAAAAGCCATTTTTCCAGGCCATTGTTTGTTGTATATCGGCCATACTAACCTTGATGACGGCACCTGAATTAGCAGCTGTGCCCTGTTGCCCCGGAACAAGCATCACCACCGAGTTTCCGTGGGCCAAACGTACCGATCCTTCAAGCAATGTGGTAGTTACATCATTATTGTCGCCATAGGCATTTACATTAAAATGCGTGCCTAACACCTGCACCTGAGTACCATTTGCCTGTACCATAAAAGGCCTGGCTTTATTTTTTGCAACTTCAAAATAAGCTTCGCCCGTTAATTCAACCTCACGCTGTTTACCCGTAAAGGCTTGTGGAAATCTTAATGACGAAGCCGCATTTAACCAAACTTTTGTACCATCGTCCAGTATAACCTGATATTGGCCGCCACGCGGTGTAGTTATGGTGTTATACTCAGGTTTTGTGTTTACAGATGTATTATCAGGGGTTTTATTGAAATGATATACCAGCATGCCATTACTGGTTTTGCTTACCTTAAGGCCTGGCTTGGTTACCAGATCTCCGTTTTTGGCATCATTTAGTATAATACGGGAACCATCGGCCATTGTAAGATAGGCTTTGTTGCCACCGGGAAGTATCACTTTTTGTTTGATCTTCGCCACAGTAGGCTGTGGCTTATATTTTTCGTTATTAATAAAAAATAGCCCAACAAGAAATGATAACAACAAAACGGCGGCAACCTTAAGCCATAAATATTTATTGCTTTTTTGTGGGGCGACTGGAAATACTCTACGGCTTTCGCTTAAGCGTTGCCAGATACGGGCGCGCACATCTTCTTCCTTAATTAAATCATTATCCCACTCACCTTCAAGTAACTTCATTTCGTCAACATAGGTATCCAGCAGTTGTTTTTCTGCAGGGGTACATTGCCCGTTATTGAACTTTTCGTACAAAGTCAAAAACTCTTCTTTGGTTATCATCAGGAATTATAATTACAGGTTTACATTTTATTAGTGTAGATTTTGTTTATGCACACACATAGTTTTTTTATTTTATTTGTTACATATAAAATAATTGACTTATTAACGGGCTTTTCCTAATTTTATCGACCCAATTGTATGTTTAAGTCCCCGCTAAGCGATGTTGAACTATGGAATGCTATCCGTTGTAATGACGAGTTGGCTTTTACCGCGCTTTTTGATCGCTATTGGGTAAGGTTATATAAAACCGCCGTTCGTTATCTTAAAGATCATGAGGCAGGTGAGGAGGTTGTACATGATGTTTTTTTAAATATATGGGAGCGCAGGCACCAGCTGGAGATTGAATCGTTCCCCAATTTTTTACTTACTGCTATTCGCTACCAGGTTTATAACCGGATGCGATCTGCAAAACCACGTGTTGTTTTAACAGCGACTGATATAGAATTAAATGAACTGGACCACAATAAAGGTGAAAATCGTATTAAAGACCAGGAGCTTCAACAGGAATTAAATCAGTATCTTGTTCAGCTGCCCAAACGCTGCCAGGAAATATTTTATATGAGCCGGGTAAACCAGCTATCAAACCAGGAAATTGCAGGTCGCTTAGGTATATCAAAACGAACAGTTGAAAATCAGATTACCGTAGCTTTAAAACACCTTAGGGGCAGCTTTAAGAACATTTGGATCATTACCTTCCTTTGGTACATCTTTAAATAATCATTTAACACCTTTTGATTGGGTAATTTTTATCTATAGACGAATAGGATGTTTTCTTATCGCTTACTGTTACTTATTCATTACCAACTAATTGCGGCTTTATCGAGAATTTTGATATTTCCCGTGCTGCCCATCAACCAATTATTAAATAGATTATCAATTAATAATTTAAATGAAAAATTTGTATTTTCGTGTACGTACACGAAGCTGCATTTGTATATAAATTACTCAAATCGATGATAAAAATATTTAATGGTAAAATTATTACACCGTACCGGGTAATTCCTAATGGGACCGTGCTGGTTAAAGATGGTGTAATTGTAGAAGTTGCCGCCGGAGATATTGCTGTAGAAGGAGTAAAGGAAATAGATGCAAAAGGGCAATTTATTGCCCCTGGTTTTATTGATTTGCATGTACACGGAGGAGGTGGGCATGATTTTATGGATGGTTCAGAAATTGCTTTTTTAGAAATTGCTAAAATTCATGCCCGGTATGGTACAACATCCATGTTGCCAACAACTTTAACCAGCGAGCATGAAGATTTGATGCAAACTATTGAATTGTATCAGGTGGCTGATAAAAAGAATACATCCGGAGCTCAGTTCCTTGGTTTGCATTTAGAAGGTCCTTATTTTGCCATGAACCAGCGTGGCGCTCAAGATCCGCGTTATATTCGTGACCCTGATCCGGAGGAGTATCAGCAAATTTTGGCGCATACTTCGGTTATTAAACGCTGGAGTGCAGCCCCGGAGTTAAAAGGAGCAATTGAATTCGGAAAGTACATAACATCCAAAGGTGTGCTTGCTTCACTGGCACATACCGATGCCATATATGAAGAGGTGTTAGAGGCTTTTGAAAATGGATATACACTGGCCACGCATCTTTATTCAGCTATGTCGGGTGTAACCAGGCGAAATGCTTTTCGTTATGCGGGCGCAATAGAAAGCGCATTTATTATAGATGAAATGAATGTGGAAATTATTGCAGATGGTATTCATCTGCCACCTCCGCTTTTGAAACTGATATATAAGATCAAGGGACCAGACAAGATCGCATTAATTACTGATGCCATGCGTGCTGCAGGTATGGGGCCCGGCGAGAGTATTCTGGGTGGATTGAAAAACGGGTTAAGAGTTATTGTTGAAGATGGGGTTGCCAAACTGCCTGATCGTTCGTCATTTGCAGGAAGTATTGCCACTGCTGATCGTTTAGTATGGAATATGGTTAAAATGGCTGATGTCCCTTTAATAGAGGCTATTAGAATGATTACCGTAACCCCTGCAAAAATAATAGGCGTGGCAGATAAAAAAGGAGCTTTAGTAGCCGGCAAGGATGCTGATATAGTGATTTTTAATGAAGATATTGAAATACAAGCTACCATAATAAAGGGTAGGGTAGTATACCAAAAAGCATAATTAAATAAGATTAATCTTGTAATAATGAATGTTAAATCAATGCCGTACACAATAAATATAGACCGCCTGAAAGTTGAAGTTTTTGAGTCAAGAATAGCAATGGGGCTGGCCGCGGCAAACCAGGTAAGCGAAAAAATAGATGAGCTTTTAAGGACAAAAAACGTGGTCAATATCATTTTTGCAGCTGCGCCCTCGCAAAATGAATTTTTAAATGAGCTGATTAAAAAAGATATTGACTGGACCCGTATCAATGCTTTCCATATGGATGAATACATTGGCCTGGATGCCAATGCGCCACAGGGGTTTGGGAATTTTTTAAAAGACCGGCTATTTGAAAAGGTACCATTTAATACTGTTC